>JANYIK010000156.1 GCA_025362115.1 Methylophilaceae bacterium | reverse complement strand
GGATGCCGTTTTTCATATTGATGCCGACGAAACCGGACGCAAGCGCGTGATATTGACCGGACGCTGGTCTTTGCGCGCCGCGAATAACGATTTTGGCGCTTTGCAACATCAATTGGCATCCCTGTTTGCCGATCCTTTCCTGCAATGGGATTTGAGCAAGATAGAACAATTGGATAGCGCGGCAGCGGCGATGTTGCTCACTGGCTGGAGTGGTAAGGTAGATGCGCGTATTGCACTTAAACCGCAACATGCCGCATTGTTTAATGTTCTTACCGCACTTCCCGCAAAAGACTCTAAAGCCGCTTCGCAACAAGCACCGCCTCGTTGGTGGCAAGCGCTGTGGGCGAGTTGGCTCGATTTCACTCGGCACTTGCTAGACTTTTTGGCTTTGAGCGGCTCACTGACACTCGAACTCTTACATTTATTCCGTCATCCGCGTGACATCCCGTGGAAAGAAATCACCGCCAATATGGTGAAAGGAGGAGTGATGGCACTACCAGTAACCGCACTGGTAGGGGCGATGATTGGTATTGCCATGAGCTACCTGATGGCTTTGCAACTACGCAAATTTGGCGCGGATATTTTCATCATCAATATATTAGGGTTGTCTATTACCCGTGAGTTGGGGCCGATTCTGATGTCGGTACTGGTAGCGGGGCGCTCCGGATCGGCGATGACGGCACAGATAGGTGTGATGCGTGTCACCGAAGAGATAGACGCGCTGACTACAATGGGGGTTTCGCAAGTATTGCGCCTGGTGCTACCCAAGGTGCTGGGTTTGACCTTGGTCGCTCCCATGTTGCTGTTTTGGACAGCGCTGTGGGCACTGATAGGCGGCATGGTGGTGGCCTATTTTCAGTTGGGCATAGGCTTTGAATTTTTTATTGAACACCTGCCGCGCGTGCTGAAACCTGCCAACCTCACTATCGCACTGATTAAGGGCGTGGTTTTTGGGTTGCTGGTGGCACTCATCGCTTGCCATTTTGGGCTACGGGTCAAACCCAATACCGAAAGTCTTTCCACGAGTACCACGGCTTCGGTGGTGACGGCGATTACGGTGGTGATTCTGGTGGATGCGTTTTTTGCGATTGCCACGCGGAGCATAGGTATATGAGCATAGAGAACTCCGCAAATACTCCTTTCCCCTCACAGGGGGATGGGGGTGTAAAATTTTCAGATTCCTCGCTGCCCGACTTTTCGACCCCCACCCTACCCCACCCCCTGCCCGGGGGAGGAGGCAAAACGGCACGCCGGCCGAGAAGGCGCGACACAGCAGTCTGCGAGATACGCCACGTTTCCACCAAATTCGGCAGTACCATCATCCATAAAAATTTATCGCTCACTATTAGACCCGGCGAGGTAATGGCGCTGGTGGGTGGCTCCGGTAGCGGTAAAACTACACTGCTCCGGCACATCGTCGGGCTTACTCAACCTAGCGGCGGAGAAATACTTCTTTTCGGCGAATCGCTCAACAATGCAAGTCGAGCAGAGCGTCAGCGCCTGCATAATCGTTTTGGCGTATTGTTCCAGCAAGGCGCACTGTTTTCCGCGCTGACCGTCTTCGACAACATCGCTTTTCCGTTGCGAGAACTCAAACAGTTTGACGAAAATACGATACATACGCTGGTCATGCACAAACTATCGCTGGTCGAGCTGGAACCTCAACACGCCTGGTTGTTGCCCGCGCAACTTTCTGGCGGCATGGTCAAGCGCGTAGGGCTAGCAAGGGCGCTGGCGCTAGAGACAGAGTTGCTGGTGCTGGACGAACCTACCGCTGGACTCGACCCCGACCGCAGCGAGAAGTTTGTGCAGTTGATTAAAAATCTGCGCCAGCAATTAGGCTTGACAGTCATCTTCGTCACTCACGATTTGGATACGCTAGCCTCGCTGGCTGATCGTGTGGCGGTACTGGCGGATCAGCGCATCGTGGCGTGCTGCCCGATTGCAGAGTTGGGCAAAGTAGATCACCCTTTTGTGCGTAACTTTTTTGAAGGCGTGCATAAACGCCTGGAACAGTTAGAATCTGGTAAGCAATCCTGACGAAAATTATGGAAAATAAAGCTTACACATTTATCGCTGGACTCTTCGCAATTTTGTTGACTGGTGCGGTTCTCACCGCATTCTGGTGGCTGGGTGGCACACACACGCCGCAAACAGCCTATCAAATCACTTCGGTTTTTCCAGTTTCCGGCCTCAACTCGCAAGCCGCAGTGCGTTTTCGCGGCGTGACGGTGGGGCGGGTAGAAGACATCCAGTTCGACCCAAGCAATCCACACAACATTCTGATTGGTATCTCAGTGGATGAGAGCTTGCCACTGACGCGCGGCAGTTTCGCCCAACTAGCACAGCAGGGTGTGACCGGTCTGGCCTATATCGAGCTGGATGATGACGGCAAAGACCATGCCGTGCTTGGCAAAAACCTTATTCCGCTGCGCGAATCCGACCTCAGCGAACTGATGAAATCGGGTAAAAGTATCATCGCAAAAACCGAAAAGCTGGAAGATAGCGCAGGCAAATTGTTAGTGACGCTGAACCAGATTTTGAATGAAGACAATTCAAAAAAGATTACCCGATTACTAGACAATATGGAGCGTTCCAGCGCGGCGCTGGAGCCGCTGCTACGCTCGTCTCAGCACACCAGCGAAAAGGCCAGTAAGCTGATGGACGAGATCAAACCGCGCGAACTTTCCATGACCTTGGAAGCGGTGCGGCAAGCCTCCATGAGTGCCAAAGAAACCGCGGATACTGCACGACCTACGCTGATCCAGATACAGAAATCGTTAGCAGAATTCGAACGGTTGAGCCGTCACATTGAGGAGGTAACCGCCGACTTGGGCGAGAACCTTAATTATGAGACCTTGCCGCGTATCCACGAATTGACGCACCAGCTTAACCGCGATGCCAAGAGTCTTAACCGCCTGATGGAAACACTTGAAGAAGATCCGCAAAGCGCCATATTCGGCAAACCAATCGCCCAACCCGGACCGGGAGAGAAAGGGTTTGAACCATGAAACACCTTAATGCACTGCTGCTAGGCAGCCTGATCTTGTTATTAAGCGCTTGTGGTGGCTTGCCCAAACCCGGCGCGGCACCAGCGCTGTACGACTTTGGTATCGTTCCCGCTTTCAGTGATGCAGTTGTGCCAGTCAAACTGACACGCGTTGAGGCGCTTCCCGGTTTGGAGAGCTTTGATATGCGCTATCGGTTGGCCTACCAGAATCCTAATCAGCTTTACTCATATACCCAAAATCGCTGGGGTGCTGCTCCATCTGACCTATTGGCGCAACGTTTGCGGCATATGGGGTTCTCCTCCGTTGCTTCTCCATGCAATTTGCGCGTGATTCTGGAAACTTTTGATCAAGTATTCGATAGCACAGCCAGCAGCCGTGGCGTGGTCAGTCTGCGCGCTGAACTCATTACAGGAATTGGGCGCCAGTCAAAAACATTGAATACGCTAATCACCGCCGAAGCCCCTGCCGGCAGTGCCGATGCCAAGGGCGGTGTTGCGGCGCTGGCAAGCGCAACGGATGAGGCGATAGAAAAATTAAAGGTGTGGGCGACGCAACAGGAGTGTGGAAAAGAGTAACCGCAACAAAAAAGCCGGATGCGAAAGCATCCGGCTTTGATTTACATCTCGGCTAAACCTTATTGCTGTTCGGCAGTTGCTTCCTCTTTGGCTGGCGCATCTATCAGTGCTTTCATGGACAGGCGAACCTTGCCTTTTTCGTCTATTTCCACCACTTTGACCTTGACGATTTGGCCTTCCTTCAGAAAGTCGCTCACTGCATTGACACGTTGATGTGCGATTTGCGAAATATGTACCAAGCCATCTTTGCCTGGTAGCAATGAAACCACAGCGCCAAAGTCCAGAATGCGCTGTACCGCGCCTTCATAGATTTGGCCGACTTCCACCTCGGCAGTAATTTCCATGATGCGTTTCTTGGCCGCTTCGCCAGCATCAGCATTGACGCAGCCGATCTTGATGGTACCGTCATCCTCAATATCAATGGTGGTGCCGGTTTCTTCGGTCAGCGCACGTATCACTGCGCCGCCTTTGCCGATGACATCACGGATTTTTTCCGGATTGATCTTGATGCTGATGATGCGCGGTGCAAACGCAGACAAATCTTCACGCGAATGATCCATGGCTTGCTTCATCAAGCCCAGTATGTGCATGCGGCCTTCTTGTGCTTGTGACAACGCCACCTTCATGATTTCCGCGGTGATGCCGGTAATCTTGATGTCCATTTGCAGCGCGGTGATGCCTTTGTCGGTACCGGCCACCTTGAAATCCATGTCGCCCAAGTGGTCTTCGTCACCCAGAATGTCGGTCAGCACGGCGAAACGGTTGCCTTCCTTGATTAAGCCCATGGCAATCCCCGCTACATGGTCAGTCACCGGCACACCTGCGTCCATTAGCGCCAAACACCCGCCGCAGACCGAGGCCATAGAGCTGGAGCCGTTGGATTCGGTGATTTCTGAAACCACGCGGATGGCGTAGCCGAAGTCTTCCATGCTAGGTAAAACAGCCAGCAGCGCGCGCTTGGCTAGGCGACCATGACCGATTTCACGGCGCTTGGGCGTACCCACACGACCGGTTTCACCCGTGGCATATGGAGGCATGTTGTAGTGCAGCATAAAGCGGTCGGTGTATTCGCCTTGCAGCGCGTCTATCTTTTGCTCGTCGCGGCCTGTGCCTAGCGTGGCAATCACCAGCGCTTGCGTTTCACCACGGGTGAATAGGGCAGAGCCGTGAGTGCGTGGCAATACGCCAGTGCGGATGGTGATAGGGCGCACAGTGCGGGTATCACGTCCATCAATACGCGGCTCGCCATTCAGAATCTGGCTGCGTACCACCTTGGCTTCCAGAGCATGCAGCGCGTCTTTCACTTGGTTGGCGGCGTTGGTGTCGGTGTCTGCCGTGATCATTTCGGCGACCACTTTGGATTTGATTTCATCCAAGCGGGTAGAACGCGCTTGTTTGGACTTGATCTTGTAGGCTTCGTTGATGTCGTTGGCAGCTAGCTTGTCCAGCTTGGCTATCATGTCGGTATTGGCTTCTGGCGGCACCCAGTCCCACGGTGCTTTCGCTACCTCGGCGGCCATCTCATTGATGGCGTTGATGACGGCTTGCATCTCGGTGTGACCAAATACCACGGCACCCAGCATCACTTCTTCCGACAATTGCTTGGCTTCAGACTCGACCATCAGTACGGCTTTGTCGGTTGCGGCCACTACCAGGTCCAACTCGGTCTCGGCCAGTTCGGTCTTGGTAGGGTTCAGTACGTATTCGCCGTTGATATAACCGACGCGCGCAGCGCCAATCGGGCCATAGAACGGGATGCCGGAAATCGCCAGCGCGGCAGATGCGCCGATGATGGCGGG
>JANYIK010000134.1 GCA_025362115.1 Methylophilaceae bacterium | reverse complement strand
GGCAACCGTAGGCTCTTGCGCGCAAATCGGAAAAAATGTGCATTTAAGCGGCGGCGTTGGAATCGGCGGAGTATTAGAGCCAGTACAAGCCGGCCCCACCATCATCGGCGACAACTGCTTCATCGGCGCACGTTCAGAAGTAGTGGAAGGCGTGATAGTCGAAGATAACTCCGTGATCTCCATGGGAGTTTACATCGGCCAATCTACCAAGATTTATGACCGCGAAACTGGAACCGTGACCTATGGTCGCATCCCTGCTGGCTCTGTGGTGGTGAGTGGCAATCTACCTTCCGCAGATGGTGCTTACAGCCTTTATTGTGCAGTGATTGTGAAAAAAGTGGATGCCAAAACCTTGAGTAAAGTCGGTATCAACGAGCTGTTACGCGGAGTTTAAGCATCGTAACAGTGTCGTATTAATTGCATGGCATGATTCAAGCATCTGCAACTCCATCAAAGGAAAATGCCATGCGATTCATTGTATCTTTAATCATTTCTGCGCGCTCCTTTCACGCTATTGCCAGTGGCGGGGAGGAGGAAGCTCCTGACAACAAAGCCATCCAGCACATCGTAGTCATTTATCTGGAAAACCACGGTTTTGATAATCTTTACGGACTGTTTCCCGGAGCAAATGGCTTGCAGCAAGCGGCCAACGCCGCATCCCAAACTGACTTAAATGGTAAGTCCTATACGACCCTCCCCTTGGTGATGAACGCGGAACACAAACCCGCGGAGGTTGATGAACGCTTCCCTAAAGGCTTGCCAAACAAGCCATTCCCCATTGACCAGTACGTCCCTGCCAACCAAAAAATCGGCGATCTGGTACACCGTTTTTACCAGAATCAAGCACAAATCAATGGCGGTTTGAATGACCGTTTTGCAGCTGTTTCAGACGCGGGTGGTTTGGTGATGGGGTATTACGATGGGCACAACTTGCCATTGTGGAAGTACGCACAAAAATACACGTTGGCCGATAACTTTTTTCAAGGTGCGTTTGGTGGTTCGTTTTTAAACCATTTTTGGCTGGCTTGTGCCTGCACCCCACGCTATGAACAAGCCCCGGAAGAAGTCACCATCAAACTGGATACCACAGGAAATCTGCTGAAAGACGGCGGAGTGACCCCAGATGGCTATGCAGTCAATACGCTGCAACCCAGTTCTCCTCCTATCAAGCCGGGCATTGCACCAGCCAAGCAACTTCCCCCGCAAACCATGGCTACTCTGGGCGACAGACTCTCTGACAAAAATATCTCTTGGGCATGGTATTCCGGTGGCTGGAACGATGCGATTGCAGGCAAAGCCACCAAGAACTTTCAATATCATCATCAGCCTTATGTCTATTTCAAGCGTTACGCCGAAGGTAGCGCCGACCGTGCTGTTCATCTAAAAGACGAGACTGACTTCATCAGAGCGCTGGATACAGGAACACTGCCTGCCGTGTCTTTTTACAAACCCGTGGGCGACTTGAACGAGCATCCCGGCTACGCAGAATTGCTTGCAGGTGAACAACACATTGCAGATTTACTGGCTCGGATTGAAACAAGTCCGCAATGGAAAAATACCGCAGTGATTGTGACCTACGACGAAAATGGCGGATTTTGGGATCACGTTGCTCCACCCAAGAAAGACCGCTGGGGTCCAGGGACGCGCGTCCCTACTCTAGTCATTTCGCCTTATGCCAAGCGTGGATTTGTGGATCACACCGAGTACGATACGACCTCAATTTTGAAATTGATCGAAGTGCGCTTTGGCCTGAAAGCTTTGACTGAGCGCGATGCGAACACTCATGATTTGAGCAACGCATTCGAGTTCAATAGGTGACAAGAAAACCTAACCTTATAGCCTTAGCACCACGATTATCTGGTTGTATGACCAGCCTCAACTTGTTACATTGCAGCTACCAACCAATTCAAGCCGAGATGTTCAACAACTTATGCCCCATAGCGTCTCTCTAATCACCACTATCGCCTCCAGTTTTGGCCTTGCCCTACTGATGGGACTAATCGCCAACCGGCTGAAATTACCGGCATTGGTGGGCTACCTGATTGCCGGTATCCTGATTGGCCCGGCCACACCCGGTTTTGTTGCTGACCTTGGTTTATCAAGCCAATTGGCAGAGATTGGTGTCATCCTGCTGATGTTTGGTGTCGGGCTGCATTTCTCGCTTGAGGATTTATTGGCGGTACGTCACATCGCCGTGCCTGGTGCCATTGTACGGATGATAGTCGCTACCGCCCTTGGTGCAGGCCTTGCCACTTTCTGGGGCTGGGGCGTGGGTGCAAGTATTGTGTTCGGCCTGTGCCTTTCTGTGGCAAGCACCGTGGTACTGATCAAGGCGCTGGAGCAACGAGGCACACTGCAATCCGTCAACGGCCAGATCGCTGTCGGTTGGCTGGTAGTCGAGGACTTGGCAATGGTCTTGGTACTGGTATTACTGCCCCCGCTATCCGGATGGCTGGGCGGCCATGCAGCGGATGTTGCGGACGCCGCTACGCACGGACTATTGGCAACGCTGGCAATCGCCCTCGTCAAAATCTCAATTTTCGTCGCCTTCATGTTAGTGGTTGGCCGCCGCGTTTTTCCGTGGCTGCTTGGCTACGTTGCCAACACTGGCTCGCGCGAGCTGTTCACCTTGAGTGTGGTTGCAGCGGCGGTAGTGATCGCTTATGGTTCCGCCAAGCTCTTCGGCGTTTCTTTCGCGTTGGGTGCCTTTTTTGCCGGTATGCTCATGCGCGAGTCGCATCTCAGCCACAGGGCGGCTCAGGAATCGCTGCCGCTGAGAGACGCATTCTCGGTTTTGTTCTTTGTCTCGGTGGGCATGTTATTTGACCCGGCAATCCTAGTACACCAGCCGCTACGGGTACTCGCTGTGGTTGCCATCATCATCCTTGGCAAATCATTGGTTTCATTTTTTCTGGTGCTTGCCTTCCGCTATCCTCTCAATACTGCCCTCACCGTATCGGCAAGCTTGGCGCAAATAGGCGAGTTCTCGTTCATCCTGGCCGGACTTGGGATGTCCCTAGGACTGTTACCGCACGAGGGACAAAGTCTTATCCTGGCCGGAGCGTTGATCTCGATCTCGCTGAATCAATTGGTATTCAAGGCAGTAGAACCCGCTCAGGAATGGATCAGATCACGCTCTAGCCTTGCCCGCGTGCTGGAAAAATCCACCGACCCCTTGGCAGAGCTTCCGATGACGGTCACATCTAGTTATGTGACTAACCACATCGTCATCGTCGGTTATGGCCGCGTAGGCCAGCGCATCGGGCAGTCGCTGGTCGAGAGAGGATTGCATTTTGTGGTGGCAGAGCAGAATCGTGAGTTAGTAGAAAAGTTGCGTGAAAACGGTCTGCATGCCGTCGCTGGCGATGCTTCGGATCCGGCGGTTCTAATCCAGGCGCATATTGCACGGGCTCAAGTATTGGTAATTGCAATTCCCGATACATTGCGTGCCCGCCGTATGATAGAAACCGCGCGTTTGCTTAACCCTGATGTCGAAGTTTTGGTACGTACCCACAGCGATGAAGAGGCGACACTGTTACGCAACGAGAATGCGGGAACGGTATTTCTGGGCGAACACGAACTTGCGCTCAGCATGACACGCCATTTGCTGGAAAAAATCTCAGCCAAGTAGGACGGCGGCTTCCAGCATAGCGCTACGGCTGGCCGGCGTTTCTAGGCTGATGCGCCCCAACACACCGGTACGGTAATCCACCAGCAAGGTCTGCGCGGCTTTTTCAAAGTCAGGCGTATTGCCTTTTAGCAAGTAACCACGCCGCTTGGCGATGGCTTCAATCACTGCTGTACCATCCAATTCTGCTACTGCAAAACCATAACGCTCGGCAACTAAGCCCGCGTAATTTTTCAGCAATAACTCGGCGAGATACGTCGCCACCTCACCATCGTCCACGGCGTTACGACCAACAGCGTGACTGGCAGCCAGCATATAGCCATCGCTTTCATACGCGATTTTTGGCCATAACATGCCCGGTGTATCAGTGAGCGTCATACGCGGGCTGAGTTCAAAACGCTGCTGGTTTTTGGTGACGGCGGGCTCATCGCCTACCTTGGCGACTTTGCGCCCCAGCAGCGCGTTGATAAGCGTGGATTTGCCGACATTGGGAATGCCCATAATCATCATACGTAGCGGTTTGATGTTGCTATTGCGATGTGGCGCGAGTATTTGACACAACGGCGGCACTTTGGCTGCATCGCCAGGTTTTTTACATGAAATAGCGACCGCTTTGGTATTGGGTTGCGCGTTGAAATAATTAAGCCACTCCTGAGTAACAGCAGGATCGGCAAGATCAGCTTTATTCAGCACCTTTAAGCACGGACGCTGGCGGTAGAGTCGCAGCTCATGCACCATAGGGTTGCTACTGGCCTCCGGTAGACGCGCGTCTACAACTTCTATCACCATGTCGGTGACTTCCATGGTTTCTGCGGCTTTTTTGCGTGCCGCATTCATGTGTCCAGGAAACCATTGAATTGCCATTTTTTTCAGTTTTCTTTTAATTAAATCAATGTATTATTCTAACATCCATCGCCAGCACTACCACGTTCTATCAAGCGATAAAAATTGGTTAAAAATGATTGTTTTCTGGTAATATTTCACAAATAGTTGCATTAACCCAAACGATAAGAAGTTTACTTCATCTATCACGCTGAATTTTAAGAATTACATAAGGTAATCAATGCAGTCCCTATCACCAGAACTCAGTACAAAACTTGAGGAAGCTGTTGAACGTATGCCAGCGTTCCCTAAAAGTGTGCAGATGATATTAGAAGTATCTCGCAATCTCAGCTGCACCCCCAAAGACATCATCGAGATTATCGAAAAAGATCCGGTGATGACAATCAAGGTACTCAAAGTCATCAATTCTGCATATTTTTCACTACCTTACAAAATCAATTCGCTAGACCGGGCTGTAGTCTACATTGGCATCAACACCATCAAGAATTTGGCACTGTCTCTGGCCACGATAGGCATACTACCTGCTAGGAATAATGCCGGTTTTGACATGGATGAATACCTGCAGCACTCGCTGGTTGCCGCGGGTATTGCGCGGCAATTGGCTACCCGCTATGCGGCTGGTGACATTGACCCGATGGATTGTTACATCGCCGCCCTGCTGCACGATTTTGGGAAAGTAGTATTTGCCCAGTTCATGCCTGAAGAATTCAGCAAAGCTCTTAAACTCAGTGAAAAAACTGGCAGGCCGCTGCACGAGACCGAAGAGGAAATCATCGGAGTTAATCATGCCATGGTGGGTGCGATGTTGGCCAAGCGCTGGAATTTCTCCAATGAATTGATTGACTGTGTAGGTAACCATCACTCCATGCCGGTAGCAGAGAACTTGATGGCGGAATGTCTGCATGTAGCGGATATAATCGCAAAGAACATCACCGCTCCCAAAACACCAAAACGTACGGTAAGCGACCCCAACTGGAAGGCAAAACGTCTGGGGTTCACCATAGACCGGGTTTCCGCACTGCTGGGCGACCTGACTCCGTTTGTAAATGAGGCCAAAATCTTCTTGCAGGCCAGCTATCTATGAAAATTCGCTTCTGGGGAGTGCGCGGTTCTATCGCGGTTCCCGGACCGAACACCATACGCTACGGCGGCAATACCACTTGCATTGAGGTGCGTACCGACGACGATGACCTCATTATTTTAGACGGTGGTACTGGTATTTTCCAACTGGGCAATCATCTGCTAAAACGGATGCCTATTGATGCTCACGTATTCATGACTCACACCCACTGGGATCATATTCAGGGCTTGCCAATGTTCACGCCCATCTTCATCCCCGGCAACAAACTCAATATCTACGGGGCATTCGATCCGGTATCCGGCACCGGTATCGAGAAAGTGATGGACATCCAGCTGCAATACAGCTTTTTTCCGGTGAGGGAAGCTGAACTCAAGGCTGATATTGAATATAAAACCATGCGCCCAGGGCAAACGGTAGCGGTCAACAATGCAGAAGTGACCGGAACTCTACTTAATCACCCCGTCATCAACTTTGGCTACCGTGTAGAACATAATGGAAAATCCATGTTTTTCACCGGAGACCATGAACCTCCATATAACTTCTACGAACCTGGCGACCCACATTACGAAGAGTTTGAGTCCATCATCAAAGACAAGGAACGCGAAATCATCGCTGCCATGCGTGGCGTAGATGTACTCGTCGCCGACTCGTCGTATACCCTCACCGAATATCCAAGCAAAAAAGGCTATGGGCACGGCACTTTCGATACCAGCATAAGAATGGCACGGGAAGCCGGTGTGAAAACGCTGATCTGCACCCACCATGAACCAACGCGCAGCGACGATGAGCTGGAGGCAGTATTCGCCGAAGTGTTGAGTCGTCACCCGCATCAACAGGGTGACCCTGAAATCATTCTGTCGCGCGAGGGACTGGAATACGAGTTTTAAGCCCTGCCTTTTGGCATGTGTCGCAGTATGTTAAGAATCACTGAACTCAAACTCCCTGTAGACCACGCTGAAAGCGCGCTACGTCCGGCTATTCTCAAGCGTCTAAACCTTTCTGATGCAGATTTGCATCATTTCTCCATCTTCAAACGCAGCATTGACGCGCGCAAAAAAGATGCCATCCTGTTTATCTATGCGGTAGACGTAGAAGTGGCTGACGAAGCTCTGCTAATCAAAAAATTCAAAGCCGATAAAAACGTCACATCTTCCCCTGACATGGACTATCGCCATGTCGCACAAGCGCCAAGCACACTCAAACAACGCCCTATCGTCATCGGCACCGGCCCTTGCGGACTGTTTGCGGGTTTGATGCTGGCGCAAATGGGTTTCAAACCCATCATCCTGGAGCGTGGCAAAGCGGTACGCGAACGCACCAAGGATACCTGGGGGCTATGGCGGAAAAATAAGCTCAACCCTGAATCCAACGTACAGTTTGGCGAAGGTGGGGCTGGCACATTTTCCGACGGCAAGCTCTATAGCCAAGTGAAAGACCCACGCTATTTGGGGCGCAAAGTGATGCAGGAATTTGTCAAAGCCGGAGCGCCGGAAGAAATTCTCTACGTCGCACACCCGCACATCGGCACTTTTAGACTGGTAGGCGTAGTGGAGAACATCCGCGCGCAGATTCTGGCTTTGGGCGGCGAAATTCGCTTCAGTAGCCGTGTAGAAGACCTGCACATCGAACAAGGCCGCGTGTGCAGCGTTGCGCTTGCCAGCGGCGAGATACTGGCCGCAGATCACATCATTCTAGCTGTCGGTCACAGTGCGCGCGATACCTTCCAGATGCTCTATGACCGCGGTGTGTATATCGAAGCAAAACCATTCTCGCTAGGCTTTCGCATCGAACATCCGCAAACCATGATAGACCGCTGTCGCTTAGGGAGAAACGCAGGCAATCCCTTGCTGGGTGCGGCGGATTACAAACTGGTACACCACGCCAATAATGGTCGCCCGGTGTATAGCTTCTGCATGTGCCCCGGCGGCACCGTAGTCGCGGCGACATCGGAACCCAATCGCGTCGTCACCAACGGCATGAGCCAGTATTCGCGCAACGAGCGCAATGCCAATGCGGGTATCGTAGTGGGCATCACGCCGGAACAGGATTACCCCGGTCACCCGCTGGCTGGTATCGAGTTCCAAAGACTATGGGAATCGCGTGCCTTCGATCTGGGCGGTGGTACTTACGAAGCCCCCGGACAGCTTGTGGGTGACTTCCTGGCAGGGAAACCTTCCACCAAACTGGGCGAGGTTATCCCCTCCTACACACCAGGAGTACACCTGACCGATCTCGCCACCAGCTTGCCGGATTACGCGATTACTGCCATTCGTGAAGCGATTCCAGCTTTCGACAAGCAGATTCGCGGTTATGCACGTGAGGATGCGGTGCTGACCGGCGTCGAGACGCGCACCTCATCACCGATACGTATCACTCGCGATGACAACACGCTGCAAAGCTTAAATACGCAAGGTCTATATCCCGCCGGAGAAGGTGCGGGCTATGCGGGCGGTATACTATCGGCGGCGATAGACGGCATCAAAATCGCCGAAGCTGTCGCACTTAGTTTATTAGGAAAACTCTGATTAAGCCCTTATCATACTTCGATACGTTTCCCGTTCGCTCTGAGTGCCGCGCTTGGCGCGGCGTATCGAAGAATGAACGGGAAACTACTCAGTACGAACGGACTTAACCAAAACTTCCTTAGGAAAACAATGTCGCATCTCGCCCTTTTGGTCTGGTTCCTGAACGTTATCGTAGATACTACGGGACACGTGGCACTCAAGCGTGCCGCCATAAGCGAACACGAAAGCGAATGGCAGCGCTGGAAGAACATGCTGTCCTCAGTTCCGCTGTGGGTCGGCATCGTATGCTTTGTGATGGAGTTTATCTTGTGGCTGGTGCTGTTATCTTTGCTGCCGCTGTCTTTAGGGGTGTTATTGAGCGCCTTCAACACCGTCGCCATCATGCTGGCGGGGCGCATCATCTTCAAGGAAATGCTCGATCCTTTCCGCATCATCGGCATCACCTTTATCACCGTAGGCGTGGCGCTGGCAGGAGGTTACGCGTGAAAAAGGCCTACTTCTATGCCATCGGATTCAGCGTGTTGATCTTCTTCGACACGCTCACCCACGTCGCCATCAAGCTTTCATCAGCCCACGCCGGAGCATTCGCCATTAGCATGGAATGGATATCCCATGTCATGCACAACCCGTGGCTCTATTGCGCCATCCTTGGCTATCTTGGCGCTTTCGTATCGTGGATGACGTTGCTGAAACACGCCCCTATGGGGCCTGCGTTCGCAGCCTCTCACCTAGGCATGGTGGCAGTGTTGGCGGTCTCGGTCGGCATATTTGGCGAACACTTGAGTGCGCTGCAACTGGTCGGTGCCTGCTGCATCGTCATCGGCATCATCTTTCTAAGTATCAGCGAGGCCAAACAGCCCCATGTTCCGTGAGCCGCCTCCCACAGCCGGGCTGCCGCTCTCATGGCGTGACTTCCTGCCCAGCACGGCATCGTTTGAGGCGGAACTGGCGCGGTTCACCGGCAACACCTCCACACAGATTACTTGCTCCGGCACCGCAGCCATCACGCTCGCCCTTGCCACGCTGAAGAAGACCAGCACCCGCCGCAATGTTGTTATTCCAGCCTACACCTGCCCCTACGTGCCGCTGGCCGTCAACCGTTGCGGGCTCAACCCGGTGCTGTGCGATACACGTGCGGGACATTTCGATTTTGATTTCGCTCGATTGAAAACCATCTGCGACCAAGACACCTTGGCGGTGATGCCTACCCATCTCGGCGGACGTGTAGCGGATTTGCAGGCTGCCAGCGACATCGCCAGACAAGCAGGGGCTTATGTCGTCGAAGATGCCGCACAGGCACTAGGGGCGATGTGGCAAGGCCAGCATGTGGGTAGCGTGGGCGATGTTGGCTGCTATAGTCTCGGAGTAGGCAAAGGGTTGACCATCTACGGCGGTGGCGCAGCCACGGCAGGCGATGCGAAATTGCAGGAGTTATTACGGATAACCCATGACGAAATCGCCTCCCTCAAACTGGTGTGGGAAACTCGGCGCATACTGGAACTGGCGGGCTACTACTTGCTGTATCGCCCATCCGGCCTGAAACTGGCATTCGGTATACCATTAAGAAAACACCTCAGGAAAAACCGGCTCATCGAAGCCGCAGGCGACGATTGTTCGCCCGATTTTCCGCTACACCGCGTCGGCAGTTGGCGTAAATCAATAGGCACAAGGGCTCTGCAACGCTTGCCCGAATTCATCGCCCAAACCACCATACAAGCATTGCGCCGGAAATCCCTGCTTGAAGCCATTTCCGGCATTCAGGTGCTGGGCGACAACCCCGGTGACAAGGGCGTGTGGCCTTATCTGCTCGTCCTGATGCCAAGTGAACAGGCACGCGATAAAGCCCTTGCCACGCTATGGCCTGCCGGGTTTGGTGTGGGGCGGCTGTTCATCCACGCGCTGCCGGATTACCCCTACCTGTCTTTTGCCCAAACCGACACGCCCAATGCGCGGGATTTCGCGGCGCGGACACTCACCATCTCCAACAGCCCGTGGCTGGGGGAACAGGACTTTAAGCGCATCTGTACCGTACTGGAGCACTCCCTTGCCTGACACCGCCTTCAC
>JANYIK010000129.1 GCA_025362115.1 Methylophilaceae bacterium | reverse complement strand
TGCGTTGAAAAACTGGCCTTCAAAATACCACTGTTGCTGTACTGCGCCATCCACTGGGCTGCGGTTGGAATGTACGTTGAACACGTTCATAAATACGCTGATTTTGAGTGCATCACGCTTGAGGTATTCGTCATAAGCTTTTTCTACCACAATCACCTTGCCGTCAGCGGCTGATACCACTGCGTCGGCATCATTCGGCACTTCACGCGGCGGGTCGCGGAAAAATTGCAGTATGAATAACGTAAGTATCCACAAGGGAATCGCCCAAGACCAGCTATACACGCTGACAATAGCCGAAACCGTGGCAGCTATCGCCAGAAACGGCCAGCCTTCGCGGGCGATGATGGGGTGGGGGTAAGTGTTCATAGGGGCTAGAGGCTAGAGGCTAGAGGCGGGGATGGAGTTTTTTCCTGATCCCTAGCCCCTAGCCCCCAGTCCCTTAGTTTTTAGATTGATCCACCAGCTTGTTCTTGGCAATCCACGGCATCATGGAGCGCAGTTGCGCTCCCACTTTCTCGATGGGGTGGGCGGCATTCAAGCGGCGGCGCGCGGTCATTTCCGGGTAGTTGGTACGGCCTTCCAGAATGAATTTTTTGGCGTACTCGCCATTTTGGATATTATCCAAGGCCTCCTTCATTGCCCAACGCGATTCTTCGTTGATGACTTTTGGACCCGTCACGTATTCGCCGTATTCCGCATTGTTGGAGATGGAATAATTCATATTGGCGATGCCGCCTTCGTACATCAAATCCACAATCAACTTCATTTCGTGCAAGCACTCGAAATACGCCATTTCTGGTGCGTAACCCGCTTCAACCAGCGTTTCAAAGCCAGCTTTAATCAGTTCCACGCAACCGCCGCACAGCACGGCTTGCTCACCGAACAAGTCGGTCTCGGTTTCTTCACGGAAATCGGTTTCAATCACGCCACCCTTAGTGCCGCCGTTGGCTGCCGCGTAGGAGAGCGCGATGTCCTTCGCCTTACCGCTGGCATCTTGATGTACAGCGATGAGCGATGGCACGCCGCCGCCTTTGACGTATTCTGAACGCACGGTGTGGCCTGGGCCTTTGGGGGCAATCATGATCACGTCCAAATCTGCGCGCGGCACAATTTGGTTGTAGTGGATGTTAAAGCCGTGGGCAAAAGCCAACGCAGCGCCTTTTTTCAAATTAGGGGCGACTTCAGCGTGGAAAATGCCAGCCATGGTTTCGTCCGGCAGCAGAACCATCACCACGTCTGCGTCTTTCACTGCTTTGGCGATGTCTTGCACGGTGTGTCCGGCCTTTTCGGCCTTCGCCCAAGAAGAGCCTTCCTTGCGTAAACCCACAGTGACGGTGACCCCGGATTCTTTCAGGTTGGCGGCGTGCGCGTGGCCTTGTGAGCCGTATCCCACGATGGTGACCTTCTTCTTTTTGATGATGGAAAGGTCAGCGTCTTTGTCGTAATACACTTTCATATTGTTTCCTTAATCTAGGGGTTAGAGACTAGGGACTAGAGACTAGTAAAAGCGAGGCAGGGGAGTTTTCTAGTCCCTAGCCTCTAGTCTCTAGTCTCTAGCCCCTTGTTTATACTTTCAAAATGCGATCACCACGTCCGATGCCGCTGGCACCAGTGCGTACGGTTTCCATGATGGCGCTGTTATCCAACGCTTCCAAAAAGGCATCCAACTTGGCGCCGGAGCCAGTCAATTCTACAGTGTAGCTGCCATCCGCCACGTCAATGATGCGGCCACGGAAAACATCCGCCATACGTTTCATTTCTTCGCGATATGCGCCGGTGGCTTTGACCTTGACCAACATCAGTTCGCGTTCGATGAAGCGGCCATCGTTGAGATCGAGCATTTTCACCACGTCCACCAGCTTATTGAGTTGCTTGACGATTTGCTCTATCACTTCGTCGGAACCGGAAGTCACAATGGTCATGCGCGACAAAGTCGCATCTTCGGTCGGCGCTACGGTTAGCGACTCAATATTGTAGCCACGCGCCGAAAACAAGCCGGCCACACGCGACAGCGCGCCGGCCTCGTTCTCCATCAATAACGAGATGATATGTTTCATGCCAGCTCTGGCCTTTCCGCTGTTTTGGATTTTGGATCGTCGCCCATAATCATTTCCGAAATGCCCTTGCCATTCGGCACCATGGGGAACACGTTTTCTTTTTGGTCAGTGATGAAATCCATGAATACAAAACGGTCTTTCATGGCAAACGCCTCTTTCAGCGCGCTTTCAACATCGCCCGGTTTAGTGATTTGCATCCCCACATGGCCGTAAGATTCAGCCAGTTTGACGAAATCGGGCAAACTGTCCATATACGATTCCGCGTAGCGATTTTCGTAGAAAAACTCCTGCCATTGCCGCACCATGCCAAGGTAGCGATTGTTGAGCATGATGACCTTGATGGGCAGATGGAACTGCTTGCAGGTGGAAAGCTCCTGAATATTCATCTGGATACTGCCTTCGCCGGTCACGCAGGCGACTTGTGCTTTGGGGTCGGCCAATTGACAGCCCATTGCATAAGGTAAGCCAACACCCATCGTGCCAAGGCCGCCAGAGTTAATCCAGCGACGAGGCTTGTCGAATTTGTAATATTGCGCCGCCCACATCTGATGCTGACCCACGTCGGAGGTCACATAAGCGTTGCCCTTGGTCACTTCATAGAGCTTTTCTATGACGAATTGCGGCTTGATGATGCTACTGCTGCGGTCATAGGCCAAAGAGTCTTTGCCACGCCAGCCATCAATGGTCGCCCACCAGGCCTTGAGTGCAGCCGCGTCCGGTTTTTTGGTCTCTGCGTCCAGCAGTTCATTCATTTCGCCCAGTACGGATTGCACTTGGCCGACGATGGGCACGTCCACCTTCACCCGTTTAGAGATGGAGGATGGATCCACGTCAATATGGATAATCGTACGTTTTTGGCTCAGAAAGTGCGTGGGATTACCAATCACGCGGTCATCAAAGCGCGCGCCCACCGCCAGCAGTACGTCACAGTCCTGCATCGCCATATTGGCTTCGTAAGTGCCGTGCATGCCCAGCATGCCGACAAATTGTTTGTCGGTGGCAGGAAATCCACCCAAGCCCATCAGCGTATTCGTGACTGGGTAGCCAAGCTTGTGGGCGAGCTTGATCAGGTGTGCTGAGGCATCGCCCAGCACCGTGCCGCCGCCGCTGTAAATCATCGGGCGTTTGGCTTCCAGCAACAATTTGAGTGCTTTTTTAATCTGCCCGGAGTGACCTTTGGCAACCGGATTGTACGAGCGCATTTCCACCGAGTTTGGGTACTCGAAATTGGCCAGATGTGCGGTGATGTCTTTAGGAATGTCCACCACTACTGGCCCAGGGCGGCCGCTAGCCGCAATGTAGAAGGCCTTTTTGATGGTGCTGGCAATATCCTTAACGTCTTTAACCAGAAAATTGTGCTTCACACACGGACGGGTAATGCCCACCATGTCCACTTCTTGAAACGCGTCTTCGCCGATGGCATAAGAAGGTACCTGGCCGCTGATGACCACGATAGGGATGGAATCCATATAAGCGGTGGCAATGCCGGTCACCGCGTTGGTGGCACCTGGGCCAGACGTGACCAAAGCCACGCCTACGTCACCAGTGGCGCGTGCATAGGCATCAGCCGCATGTACGGCGGCTTGTTCGTGGCGCACCAAAATATGCTTGAACTTGTTTTGTTTGAATAATGCGTCGTAGATGTGCAACACCGCGCCGCCGGGATAGCCAAACACAAATTTGACTTTTTCCTCGTGCAAGCAGCGTATAACGATCTCTGCGCCACTGATTGCGCCTGTAGTCGAGCCTGTTGATTCCATAAAATTGCGATTTTGTTGAGTTTATTGCGAACCCCGAACAGTAACGGTTTGGGCGGTTTTGGTCAAGGCGGCAACGAGTATGAATATTCGGAAAAAGGAGCTTTGCATCCCTCACCCCTGCCCTCTCCCGCATGCGGTAGAGGGGGACGCCGAAACCCGCTAGGCGGGTTGTCTATTGAAGCGCATAGAAAAATCTACCGCCTTAACATCTTTGGTTAGACTTCCCACCGAAATCCTATCCACGCCAGTCTTGGCGATTTGGCGGATATTGGCGAGTGTGATGCCGCCGGAGGCTTCCAGTTCGGCGCGGCCTTGATTGAGCGCTACGGCTTGTTGCAGGGCATCTACGTCAAAATTATCCAGCAAAATGCATTTAGCGCCTGCGGCGAGGGCGGTTTTGAGTTCGTTTAAGCTTTCCACTTCAATTTGCACCGGTACTTTTGCGGTGCTGGTCGCGGCTAATGCTTGGGCAATGCCGCCCGCTGCTGCGATGTGATTCTCTTTGATAAGAATACCGTCATACAGCCCTAAGCGTTGATTCGCGCCACCACCCACGGTGACTGCGTATTTCTGCGCCAGACGCAGACCAGGCAAGGTTTTGCGGGTATCCATGACGACCGCTTTAGTACCGGCTATGGCATCTGCATATTGTCGAGTCAGCGTGGCGGTGGCGGATAGGGTTTGCAAAAAGTTTAAGCCGGTGCGCTCTGCGGTGAGCATGGCGCGGGCGTTACCGTGAATGCTGCATATGCTTTGATTTGGCGTGAGCGTAGCGCCTTCTGCTACCAGCCATGTGATCTTCACGCCTGCATCAAGCTGGCGAAAACACGCTTCAAACCATGCCGTGCCGCACAAAACGGCGCTCTCGCGGCTGATGACGTGTGCTTCCGATATTTGCTCAGCGGGGATGAGCGCGGCGGTCAAATCACCAGTTTTTATGTCTTCGGCAAGCGCGGCGGCGGCTTGTTGTTGGATGATGTCGTCAGATATGAGCATCCGTGCATTATAATCGCAGCCGCTATTGTTATTTTTAGTCCGGAGAATTATGAAGCTTTTTATTACGCCTAACAGTCCTTACGCCCGCAAAGTACGCGTGGTGCTTGCCGAAAAACGTATTGATTGCGAACTGGTTGAAGTGGTTTTGTCTGCACCGGATTGTCCTGTGAACGAATTTAACCCACTGGGAAAAGTCCCTACATTGCTGTTAGATGACGGTACGGCGCTATATGACTCTTCTGTTATCAATGACTATCTGGACAAAAAAACTCCAGTAGCGCACTTGATACCCCAAGCCAAACGTATCGAGGTGAAACGCTGGGAAGCCCTGGCCGACGGCGTGTGCGATGCTGCGGTGGCCATCATGTTGGAAGGCCGTCGTGAGGTTCAAGATGTCGGCGTGATAGAGCGCCAGCAGTTCAAGGTAGACCGTGGTTTGACACAACTGGCAAAAGATTTGGGCGAGGCCAGGTTTTGTGTGGGCAACGCGCTAAGTCTGGCGGACATCGCCTTGTGCTGCACTTTAGCTTATATTGATATGCGGGTGCCACAGACCAACTGGCGCGCCAAGTATCCCAATTTGGTCGCTCTGTTTGAGCAAGTCACCAAGCGCCCATCATTCACCGGCTCTTTGCCACCCGGATATTCCGCCTGATGCCTGATGGCAACGCTTACTATCCACGACCCGTAATGTCGCATGGCGACGCTCTCTATCCACAATCATAACCGCGATAGCGCCGGTTATACCTACGTCTATCCGGTGATTTCGCGCCGCGCAGGCGGGGTCTCGGTGGGCATCAACCTCAATCCCAACAACGCCTGTAACTGGGCTTGTATCTACTGCCAAGTACCTAATCTGGTGCGCGGTTCAGCACCAAAAATCAACCTGCAACAACTGGAATCCGAATTGCGTGGTTTTTTGAGCGACGCAGTACATGGCGACTGGCTGCAAAACCATGCTCCAGAAGGCGCACGTGAGCTGCAAGACATCGCCTTCTCCGGCAACGGTGAACCTACCAGCGCAGAGGAGTTTCCGGCGGCGGTGGAAATTGTCGGCCAGGTGTTGCAAGAGTTTGGTTTGGCTAACGCACTCAAAATCCGCCTCATTACTAACGGTAGCTTAATCAGCCATCAGCCCGTACAGCAAGCACTGGAGAGCATGGCAGTGATGCAGGGTGAAGTGTGGTTCAAGCTGGATCGTGCTACGGTGGATGGCATGACAGAAGTTAACCAGGTCAGCGACAACATGGTCGCCGTCAAGCGCCGCCTCATCGCCAGCGCCAAATTATGCCCCACCTGGCTACAAACCTGCTGGTTCGCCATAGATGGCGTGCCGCCGTCACCAGAGGAAATCGCCGCTTATCTTGATGTGGTACGAGAGGTGCGAGAACATATTCAGGGCGTCCATCTCTACGGCTTGGCGCGTCAGCCTATGCAGCTTGGCGCTGAACGCTTATCCGCCTTACCGTCAGAGAAGTTAGAGGCTTATGCTGACGAGATTTGTAGCTTAGGCGTGATGGTGAATGTGAACCCATAATGTTGAAAACCGCCATCGTCATTCCAGCGCAGGCTGGAATCCAGTTTTTTTAAGGTCAAATGATGAAAAAACTACTCCCCTTAATTGCCTTGCTATTCACCCTCAACACTTATGCCGCTGATTCTTTTGAAAGCGGTGCCGACCTGCTGAGTTTCTGCAAACAAGCCGCAGACCGCACCAAGCGCGACCCATTCACCTTTGGCATGTGCATGGGTTACATAGACGGCTATATCTCAGGCTATCGCTTCAAGAAAGAAGTGAAAGGCAGTCCGCCGATTTGCGACGACATTGAAAAACGCTCGCGCCGTGAGGTGCTGAAAAACGTGGTGGACTATCTGGAAGCGCATCCTGAATCACAGCAGGAGCTGAAGGGTATTGCCATGTATCGGGCGATGCTGGAGAAGATGACGTGTGCTGCGGCGGAAGCAGAATAGCGCCAATCGAAACAAATAAGAGCTATAATAAGCTCTTATTTTAGAGCTTATTAGTGGAGGCCTCATGCAAACCCTGCTTGCCGATTTAACCGTCAGTATGTCCGACTTCAAAAAAAATCCCGCCAAAGTGTTGCGCGATGCGGGGTCGCAACCGGTAGCCGTGCTTAGTCACAACAAGGCCGCGTTTTATATGGTTGACCCCAGCTTGTTTGAGGCTTTGGTTGATGAGCTGGAAGATGCGCAAATGATGCCGCTCATCAAAGCGCGGTACGCGCAGCGCGACCGAGCGATTGAAGTGGATATTGACGCTATTTAGGCTGGCTGCATAACACGTGGCAACACATCCATACCGGCTCAAATTTGTGCCGGACGCACTAGCCGAGTGGAATGCTTTGGACGGCTCGCTAAAAGAACCGCTCAGAAAATTACTGAAAAAACGGCTGGATAACCCGCGTGTTCCTGGTGCAGAGCTTAAAGGCGAGCTGCGCGACTGCTATAAAATCAAACTACTCAAGCAAGGTTATCGCCTGATTTACGCGGTTGAGGATGATGTCATGGTGGTGCTAGTGCTGGCCGTGGATAAACGGGATAAATCTGTGGCTTATAGGGCGGCTATTAAGAGGCTTCAGGATAAGAGTTAAAGCGAAAATCTTGCTGGATGAAGATGACATGCGCTGCGGATAACGATGCGAAGTAGTGCAATATTGCGTAAAGCAGTTTCTTTGTAGTACAGTATTACATCAAATAATGTAACAAGGATTCTGTTATGGGCAATGTGAGTATCAGACTCAATTCGGAAGCCGAAAGCAGGCTTACCCAAGCCATACTCAAAACCGGAAAACCCAGAAATGCGCTCATCAATGAAGCCGTTATCGGATTTTTCAAAGGCGCTGACTATGATGCGGTAGACAGGGCAGCGTTGATTCGTGAACGGCGCAAAAAATTCGCCGATATTCCCGTTTTTGATGAGCGTGAACTTACCGCGTCGGGGCGACAATGGTAGCTTTCGTGGTTGATAATTCGGTGGCGATGGCGTGGACTTACCCAAAGCAAGCCAATGAATATACGGAAAAACTATTGGATGTTGGCAGTCATGGGCTTTTGCATACCGCTTTTATCTGGCCTGCCGAGTTTGCCAACGCCACCGTCACCTTGGTCAATCGAGGATTGTTGATTGAAGGTGATGCCTCTGAGGTGCTTGCTATGGCGAATGACTTTGGTTTTATTGTTGACAAGCCGCAAAGCCCTGAAAGCTTGTACACGGTGAGCCGGGAATTTGGCCTTAGCGCATACGATGCCGCTTACCTTGAACTGGCCATTCGGCTGAATTTGCCGCTCGCTACACGGGATAAAGGTTTGAGGCAAGCGGCTGAGAAGCTCAACCTGTATTTTGCTTAATCACAGCGCCCAGCATAGTTGAGTGCATACGATAACAAGCGCTTATTTTAGTTTTTCACCGGTTAAAGGGTCATTAGACACTTCTTTGTAACCCTCTACACGTTCTTATTTTCTAGGTTGCATGTTGCTGACTATGAGCGGCAGTTTGTTTTAGCCAACCCGCTTTTAACGGGTAGTTAGGCTATGCCGCTAATGGTTCAATTTTGGACACTTCACGCTTGAGCGCTTTTTCCGCGTGCCACAGGTCGTAGTTGGCTTGCATGTGCAGCCACGATTCAGCGCTGCCTCCCAACGCAGCGGCAAGTCTGATAGCCATGTTTGCGCTAATGCCTGCTTTGCCATTTAGCACGTTGGATAAAGCTACGCGGGTAACACCTAGGCGCTTGGCAAATTCCACCACCGTAATGCCGGAATCGGTAAAGACCCCATCGCGTAATACTTCGCCAGGGTGGGGCGGGTTGTACATTCTGCTCATGTTAATTCCTCTTAGTGATAATCTTGATAGTTCACCAGAATAGCGTCGCCGTTATCAAAAGCGAAGGTCAAGCGCCAATTGCCATTGACCCATACCGACCAATGGTCGGCATTGTCGCCTGATAGCGGATGCAATTTCCATCCGGAAAAGCGCATGTCCTCTTGGTCTTTTGCTGTGTCCAGTTTCGCCAGTTGAAAGCGTAGGCGTTTGGCGTGCGCTGGCTGTATTCCAGCCTTGCTGCCGGTAAAGAAAAATGCCTCAAGGCCTTTGTGCCGGTATGATTTAATCACGATTATTATCGTAAAGCGTCACTTGTCACTTGTCAATATAATTCGCTGCCTCACAAATCGGTACAAACTCCTTCGCTGTCAGCGATGCACGGCCTATCAGCCCGCCATCAATGTCGGGCATGGCGAACAGGCCTTCTGCATTGGCCGGGGTGACGCTGCCACCATAGAGTATCCGCACGTTTTTAGCGATTTCTTTATCGCATCTGGCGACTCTCTTGCGAATAAAATCGTGGACTTCTTGGGCTTGCTCCGGGGTTGCGGGATGGTCGGAACCCACCGCCCATAGCGGCTCGTAGGCCAACACTGCGTTGGCCAGTACTTCCGGCCCATAGCGGCGGATGATGGAATCGAGTTGGCGTCCCACCACATAATGCGTCCAGTCTGATTCACGCTCTTCGGCGGATTCTCCCATGCAGAAAATGGGAATCAGCCCAACTTCCTGAGCGGCCAAAAAGCGGGCGGCTGCGGTGTCGTCGGTTTCGTTAAATTGGGTGCGGCGCTCGGAATGTCCAACGATGACATGCGTGGAACCGTAATCGCGCAACATAGTGGGCGCAACGGCACCGGTGAGCGCACCGTCCTTGGTGGAGCACAGGTTCTGCGACCCCCAGAAAATATTGGTGCCGCTGAGCAGGGCTTGTGCTTGAGCAATGTAGGGGTAGGGCGGGCAAACCACGTAGTCGGCGTTGTCAAAGCCGCGTAGCCCGGCGCTATAGCCTTCCAGCAAGGCTTTGTTTTCGACGATG
>JANYIK010000107.1 GCA_025362115.1 Methylophilaceae bacterium | reverse complement strand
ATTTCTTCTCCGAGATTCGGGAGCGCCTGTAATATCTGTTTTTAACATTCATCTCAAGAAGTTAGCACACTTTACAAAGTGCTTAACTTCCTAAGACCCTCGGTTAATACCAAATCACCGGTTAATCGACTCAAAGAAGTTAAGCAATTCACCACTGGAAAAGGCATACACCTTGGAATTTCAAAACCGCAACTAGTTTCTATACTTGGTAAGCCAACACAAAAACACTCAAAAAATGACATTGAATCATTCGAGTATCGAATTGGGGTTGAGAGTTATGAAAAGCTCAATCAATCCAAATTTTTGGAGTACTACAATATGCCAACTTACTATGGTAACTATAAATTCAAAGGTGATCGTTTGATCGCGTTTCAATTTGGCTTCCTATATCCATGATGTCGTAAAGCTACATCACCTAAGTGCTATCTTTACCTGAGCTATACAATCACATCTACCTGCATCAAACTCTCCAGCCGGTTACCCGCCGCTTGATGATGCAATATCGCACGCACCTTTTCCACAATCACGCTGCCGCCCTCTATCGGCGGTAGTCCGCCCATATAAATGTTGGAAATCACCGTGTATTCGTAGCCGTGGTTAGGTAGTCGGTACGCGAGATAGGCCGACATACTGCGCGAAGCCAAAGCATCGCCACCCGGCCTTTCTCCTATCAAAGTGATAACGACGCTGGGTTGTAGCGCGTCGCCTACCGATTCACTTAGTTTCACGCGACCATAGGGTGCCAATATCGGCTGACCGGCGCTGATGTTGTGACCTGCGAGGCCATCCAGCAGCACGGGTAGCAGGTCTGGGATGTTGTGGTGTATGGCTTCGGCGCTTAATCCGTCGGAAATAAGAATTTGCACGGTAAACGGCTCAGGGTTTAGCTGCTTTAATGCTTCTTCTGCCAATCTGCTACCTAGTTCTGGGTCGCTTAGATGCTCAATCTTAGTTGCAGCGGCAGTATGTAATTCGCGCAAAGCGATACCACTTATCTCGGCAGGGCGCAGATTGGCGTAAATCGCCTCTCGCCCAATCGCCTGATTCGATTTCATGGTGCGTGATACGCGATTAGACGGCCTTGGCCCTGCATTCTCAAAACCATAAATGGCTGGGACAGATTCTTGCAAGCGCTGAAACTCGCTGTCTGAATGACAAAAGATTCTGGGGTTACCCCAGTTCACGCCACGCCGCACTTGCCCGTGTTCGTCTTGTTCAAAAATACCGCGCGAAATCGCCCAGGCCAGAAATTCTGGCGCAGGTTTCAAGTCGTAGATTTCTCGGAGTGTCTGGTCGTCATGACCGCTAGTATCAAAATATGCCAGCATCCTATCCGCACCCAAATACACGTCCATAAAAAAGTTGGCTCCCGCTGCAGTGAGTAATTCGGTTGCCATTTGTTGACCTTCTAACGTAATCTGCGAGTGCAGCGTGTAGCAAGGTGCCATGCCCATGGGTAAGCCCAGCATCTTGCCCATGAAGTGATCTTGTAGACAGGAGTAAATCATCTCATGGTTGTCGAGATGTGTTTCCGGGCCGATAAATCCGGTGACATTGTTGACCATGAACGGCGAATAACGCCGTGCCAGACCGTAACACAGGGCTTCAGTGGTCGCCATGTCAATGCCTTCGTGCTTACCGTAAGTCAGCTCGCTGCCTTGCCCAGTCTCGAAATACATAAAGTTTTCGGCCGTTTTACCCAACGCGCCTTGGGCTTGCATGGTGAGAAAAGCGTGATCCAGCAACTCAACCGTGACATCAAACTCGTCGGTCAGCGTGCGTTCAGTGCCTGCCAAACTCTGAAACATGATTTCGACCGGAGCGCCATCTTCCAAGCACGCAAGCTGGGTCTTAATGTGCGACAACACGCAAATTTGCGTAGGTGCGCCGGTGTCGCGGCGGATTTTGTCCAGGTGATGCAAAGTGGCGCTGATGTTGGCGACGGTATCAATGGCCGGATTCAATCCAAATATCGCGTCGCCAGAACCTGTGCTCAAGCCGGTGTACATCAACATGGTGATACCGCTTAAGCTATCAGTCGGGTGGTTGGGTTGCAGCCGCGATGACAAGGTGCCAGGCAGACCCACCACGGTACGAGCTTTGGCTGCGGCACCTTTTTTGAGTTTTTTAGCGAGATAAACAAGTTCGTGGATGTCGAGCAATTTGGTGAGTGCTGCCACCATCACTCCCGTCAGTGCCGTGCCTATGAGCCGGATGCGCTCGCCGCTAGCACGCAACAGATGATCTTTGAGTTCACCCAAAGTGAAAGTTGCAATCTCGGCAAATACAGTGTGATTGATGTCGTAATTGACGTGCATAACGCTATCCATCACTCCTTGGTGAGTGGTGAGCGGGTGGTCAAATAGATGCTGTAGTGTCAGCCCAGAAAGCATAGCTCTCGCCGCTTCACGCATCACCTCGTCTTCCGCCGCCAAGTCTGCTTTGCGGTCTCCAGCTTTACTGATGTCGGCAGCTCCCAACAGATGTTTGAGATCGCGGAAGGTGCATTCACGATCGTGCAGTTTAATGCTATAGGGCGTAGCAGGCTTGGGGTTCGGCAACTTGATTTGCGCTAGATTCGTGAGAGTTTTCATCCTGTTCCCCTACAGTTAATGCAATCCAAAAAACGAAATCGGTACGATTTGTTGATGTACACGACCAATATTAACAAAATGGGCATCGCGTATAGGAATTTCGTCTATCACCAGCACGTTCAGACCAGACTTTGTCCAATCGGTGGCGTAATTGCCAAGTACTTTGCCGATATTGGCTTCAACCAATATCACCAAGGGCTGATGGGCAGGGTAAGCGCATTGCTTAAGGCTTTGCGCGATGCGTTGCCCAAGAACACGAATGTCATTGAGGCCACCGAGCTCGCCAATAATTTGCACGCACGCGCCCTGTTCGCGATGCATAGCTAAGGTCAACGCGACTAGCCATTGTTCAAATGTGGCAGTGACGGGTAATTTGCTGACTATCGGCACATCGCGTAATGGCAAGCATTCTGGTTTGGGCAAAAATAGCGTGGTACCGGATATTTCTGTGCTGTGCAGGGTTAAGCCGTACACCGTGGCGCGTCCGCGATTTTCTGGGACGTAATCGCGTAGATCCCTGCTGAGTATGGGCGATGCGATAATCGCCCGCGCTAAATCTATGCCGAAATCACCGTAGTAGGTGGTGTTAGGTAATCCCTCGCTCGCCATGTGCTGATAGATCAATTCACCCACACCGCCAGAGAAAGTGATTTTGGGTGGTGGTGAATCTGGCGCCAGAGAGAAAGCGACTTGCTCGTGCTTCTTCCCCAGCGTAGTAGCAAAAAACTTTGATTCTCCTTGCACTATGGCCTCAAGCGCTTGGCAGTAGTAATTCATTATCTGCTCACATTCTTCAGCACTAAGCGTTTCGCCCGCGCCTTTATCAATGCCAAATTCGCGCAACAGAGCCAACCCATACTCAGAAGCAACAATCAATTGATAGCCTCCCGGCACAAATTGAAAATGCCGCGCGCCTATAAAATAACATCCGGTTTGCAGTACGTCTCCCTGTTTACCCAAGGCCAAGTTGGTCGTACCACCACCTATATCCAGATTGAGTATCAACGCGTCACCGTGATAACGACTCAAGTCCGAGCAACTGCCCATAAACGCCAGCCACGATTCCAAGCAAGGGTCTTGTGCGGTGGCGATGACGGTTTCACCCACCAATTCGCGCACTAATTTTGTAATGGCTGCCGCATTGCGGCTTTGCGCGGCGAGTCCGGTGATGATACTGCCCCCCGCAAAGATGCTGTCTAAGCCGCTTTGCGTTAGCCACTGGCGTATCAGCTCTGCAATAGCGACTTCGTCTATATGCTGTTGGATAAATGGGGTAAATACAGAAGTAGATTTGAATACGATTTTCGGCTCGCCAAATTCCATGCGGCCAGTAATACAGTTGCTAGTGACTGAAGCTTCTGCAACCAATGCACTGCTTGTTGTAGAGCCAAAATCCAGCCCCAGTAGTTTAACGCGCTGATTGGGTATTGTGAGTTCCATCATGAAAAACGCTCATGCGGTATTGCACCGCATGAGCGTATCTCTTAATACACCTTACTCTTTAGGAGCAGGCGGACCTTTAAAGCGCTTGGATTCACCAAATAAATACCAGAACAAAGCCATCACTACGAGCATGGCAATGGTCACATAGAGCACTTTTTCATTGGGGGGCTGGACACCTACGATTACCAAGAAACCACCACCGATGAATGCAAGCACGCCAATGAGCTTAGACATACCACCCAAGTCAAATGGGCCTTTATGTTTCCAAGTCTTACCTTCCGCCAATACTCCGGCTGCTATCGGCATAATGTAAGAAATGTAAAGGAATACCGCACAACCCACCGAGAGTACAACGTAAGCTGCGCCATACAAGGTTGCTGCATAAGCTAATGCAGCGGATACCCAAACAGCAGCCACTGGGGTTTTCAACACTGGATCCACGCTACGCAGGAAACCAGATGCTGGCAGCCCTCCATCGCGTGCAAATGCATACATCATGCGCGAGGTAGAGGTCAAACAAGCCAAGCCGCACAGATAATTGGATACAAAAATACTAACGCTCAAGATAATTTTTAAGCCAGCAGGTAGCGTACCGAGCAAAGCATCAAAATAGCCAAACCCTTGTTTCACGCCTGTAGCTACGTCTGGCATCACTAGCACAAAGGTGCAAATCATGATGTAGCCAAAAATTGCTGAATAAATGACTGACGTTACGATACCTTTTGGCACTGCTTTAGCTGCATCACGGGTCTCTTCCGAGGTGTGTGCAGAAGCGTCGAACCCGGTGATGGTATACACGGCAAGTAGCAAACCAAGCAAGAATGGGAAAATCATCCCTTCACTTTTTGGCCATGGACTACCTTCAACACCTGTGTAATTGGTAAATGTGAACAGTCGGCCAAACTCCAGAGAACCTTGATGATAGGCTAATAGAGAGACGGTTAGCACAACGGCAACCACAAAAATCAAGTAACCTGAATAGTCAGTAATCTTGGTGGTGAACTTTGGGAAACGATAAATCAATACCGTTTGCGTCAAGATAATAACGGCAATCCCAATGAGTTGCTCCGTATAACCTAGCTTTGCAACATCAATTCCCAAGAGCGGAGCGATAAGAGTTTTGAAGAAAAAGTCATAGACCCCAAAATCAACCGATGCCACCACGAAAATCAAGCCCAGCAGGTTAAACCAAGCCGTACACCAGCCAAAACCCTTACCGCCTAAAATGGAACCCCAGTGGTATAAACCACCGGCTGTTGGATAACTTGAAGAAATTTGCGCCATTGCAATGGCCACAACGAGCGCAAACGCAGAACCGACCAACCAGCCGATACCGATTGATGCACCACCCGCCGCCCCCAATGCCAATGGAAACGCGCCGATCCCACCTGCCAGAATACAGATAATGGAAAATGAAATGGCAAAATTGGAAAACCCACCCATGTGACGATGAAGCTCCTGCTCATAGCCCATCTTTTTAAGCTGTGCTTCATCCGATGCTGCTGACTGATTTTCTTTACTCATGCTGTGTCCCCTTTGTCATTTCATAACTCCTTAAATAGATTTAGAAAAAGATGCTGCGTACTCCTCAAAAAAACATGGATTAAAATTATGTGAATTATTACCAATTTCATTGTTCAGCAAACCGCGCCACATTACAAGTCAAATTACGTCAGATAGTATTCAAAATACGAACACTCTTTAGTAAGTTTAGATTGGCATCTGTACTAGTTGCCGCACCATAGATACCGTTACAGGCTTTTTCGCAGTCAGCGACCAGTCATCCAGCGCGTCCAGCGTCGCCACCAGCGTAGGTAAATCGCGCCGTAGATGGCGCAGGCAGTACTCCACTACGTCTTCTGGTAGTTTCATGCCTCGTTCTTGCGCGTGTTTCTTCAGCGCTTGGACTTTTTCTGCGTCGGACAAACTTAAAACTTGATACACCAAGCCCCAAGCAAGACGGGTTTTTAGGTCATCGCGCAAGGTCAACTGCGCGGGCGCAACCGGCACAGCAGTGATGAGCGTTTTACCTTGTTCACGATACCGATTGAACAGGTTGAATAGCGCGACCTGAGCATTTTCGCTCAGGTTTTGCGCGTTATCCAGCGCGACCAGATCGTGTTCTAGCAGGCTCATGGTATCGGCTGGCGGCGCATCCAGATAGATAGCGTCAATCCCCCGCTCCGCTGCAAAACCTGCCACCGCATGCAATAAATGGCTTTTGCCGCTTCCTGCTTCGCCCCACAAGGTCAACGAACGTTGGCCTTGGCTGCTTTCTACCAAGCCACGCAAGGTCTGCAGCAGCTCACCATTGCTGCCCACGACAAAGTTTTGCAGCGTGGGCGCTGGGGCGGGTTGTATGTCCAGTAAAAGTTGTTTCACTGCTGAAAGAAGTCGCTCTCAAGATAACGCTGACGCAGGTGGCGCAAAGCTACCAGTAGCGCAGCACTGGCGGGCAGCGCCAACAGCACACCGAAAAAACCAAATAGTTGTCCAAAGGCCAGCAAAGCAAAGATGACCGCCACCGGATGCAAACCGATGCGCTCGCCCACCAGCCAAGGCGTTACGACCGTACCCTCCAAAGCTTGACCTATGCCAAACGCCAACAGCACCGGCAGCAAACCGGTGATTCCTTGAAACTGCATCAAGCCTGCCAAAGTTGCCAAAGTGAGGCCTGTAGCCATGCCCAAATAGGGAATAAATACCAGTAGACCAGTGACCAAGCCTATAGGTAGGGCAAACGCCAGACCGGCGAGATGCAGTGCCAAGCTGTAATACGCGCTCATCAACAGCATTACGGAAATCTGCCCACGCAAAAACTCTGACAGCACCTCATCAATCTCGCGCGCCATGTTCAAAGTGTTGGCTTGCCAGCGGCGTGGAATCAGCTTTTCAAGATGTGCCAGCAACGTGTTCCAATCGCGCAACACATAGAAAAACACCACTGGAACCAATAGCAAATTGACCAGTAGCGCCATTATTACCATGCCACCAGACTTGAGCGACGGTAGCAGTGTCGCCGCAAAACTCCCCGCATTTTTGAGATGGCTCGCCAGATAGGCTTTAATCTGCTCTGCGTCCAGCCCTAAATCCACACCAAACTGATTGTGCAGCCAAGGCACAGCGTTGAGCTTGAACCAGTCTACAGTGGCAGGGAGGCGTTCTAAAAACAGCTCTGTTTCGTGGTGTACCAAGGGCGCTAGAATCAGTACCAATGCGGCGATGATGCCTATCAGAAGTAACAGCACTAGCAACACGCCTATTCCCCGAGGCACGCGCCGCATTTGCAACCGATTTACCAACGGATTACAGACGTAGGCCAACACAATGGCCAGTAAAAAGGGTGTCAAAATCGGAGTTAAGCGCCACAGCAACCACAAACCGGCGGCTGCCAAAAATAAGGTGACGATACCAAATTGCTCAGACTGTTTAGCGACCATAGGGATGGTTTCGGGTAAAATTCAGGAAGTCAGTAATTTATCCCGTCACACCCTTTAATACAAACCTTTTAATAGCGAGCATAGAACTTGAGTACATCCAATAGACCCTCGATGAGTTACCGCGATGCCGGTGTAGACATGGAAGCCGGCGATGCGCTGGTGGAAGACATCAAGCCCTATGCCAAGCGCACCATGCGTCCGGAAGTGCTGGCTGGCATAGGGGGCTTTGGCTCGCTGTTTGAAGTCCCTACTAAATTTAAGCATCCGGTGCTGGTGTCCGGTACCGATGGCGTAGGAACCAAGCTGAAATTGGCGTTCGAGTTGAACAAACACGATACCGTGGGCATAGACTTGGTGGCGATGAGCGTCAATGACATCTTAGTCCAAGGCGCTGAGCCGCTATTCTTCCTCGATTACTTCGCCTGCGGCAAACTGGAAGTCGGTACCGCGTCACAGGTGATCAAGGGCATTGCTTTAGGCTGCGAACAAGCTGGATGTGCGTTGGTGGGCGGCGAGACGGCAGAAATGCCGGGCATGTATCCGCCAGGTGAATACGATTTAGCGGGCTTTGCCGTAGGTTGCGTGGAGAAAGAAGCCATTATCAATGGCTCTACTATTACAGAAGGCGACATGTTGCTGGGACTGGCTTCCAGCGGCGCGCATTCCAATGGTTATTCGCTGGTACGTAAGCTGATTACGATGTCTGGGATTGATATGGATAGCAATTTTCATGGAAAGCCATTCCGCGACGTGGTGATGGCACCAACGCGTATCTACGTAAAACCGCTACTCAAGCTGCTGAATGCGGTCATGGTCAAGGGCATGGCGCATATTACTGGCGGAGGCCTCACCGAGAACATTCCACGAGTACTGCCAAGCGGCCTCACCGCTGAGCTGAAAAACGGCAGTTGGGACATCCCGCCGCTGTTCAAGTGGCTGCAATCACAAGGCAACATCACTGACATTGAGATGTTCCGCACCTTCAACTGCGGCATCGGCATGGTGGTGATTGTTTCCGCATCAGACGCAGAAGCCGCGACCAAGCTACTACAGGCGGAAGGCGAACAAGTGTGGCGTATCGGGGTGATACGCCCGCAAAATACCAACGAACCACAGACGGTCATCGTTTAAAGCTGTGCCAGCGTTAAACCGGACATGAAAAAACTATTTCTCCTCCTGTTGCTGGCTTCATTCTC
>JANYIK010000057.1 GCA_025362115.1 Methylophilaceae bacterium | reverse complement strand
ACGTAATCACCGTCAAAACATGAACAGTCAAAGCGGGTAATGCTGGGGTTTCCCAATCGCACATCACGCACCAAGTCTGTCAATTCCTGATAAATCAACTCGTCAGCGCCTATCGCGCGACAAATCTGCTCGTCGGTTCTGCCCGTAGCCAGCAGCTCGTCCCGGCTCGGCATGTCTATGCCATACACATTGGGGAAACGCACTGGCGGCGCGGCGGATGCAAAAAATACCTTATTCGCACCAGCCTCACGCGCCATTTGCACGATACGCTCAGAAGTCGTGCCTCGGACTATCGAGTCATCCACCAACAATACATTTTTACCTTTGAATTCCATGCCGATAGGGTTGAGTTTTTGCCGTACCGATTTTTGGCGCTGCGATTGCCCCGGCATAATAAACGTGCGACCTATGTAGCGGTTCTTGATGAAGCCCTCACGGTAGGTGAGATTGAGCGCATTCGCCATTTGCAGCGCACTAGGGCGGCTGGTATCGGGGATAGGGATCACCACGTCTATATCGTGATGTTTCCAGTCCCTATGGATTTTCTCGGCTAGTGTTTCGCCCATGTGCAAACGGGTTTGATATACGGAAATACCATCTATCACCGAATCCGGCCTTGCCAAATAGACGTATTCAAAAATACAGGGATTGAGCACGGCGTTTTCAGCACATTGTTTGGAGTAAAAATGCCCGTCCATATCAATAAACACAGCTTCTCCGGGGGCGACATCGCGCACCAGTTTGAAACCCAGCACATCCAGCGCCACGCTTTCAGAGGCAATTGCGTATTCCGTGCCTTTTTCGGTTTCGGCACGGCCAATCACCAAGGGTCGTATGCCATGTGGATCGCGGAAGGCTAGCAAGCCATAACCGGCAATCATCGCCACCACGGCGTAAGCACCTTTACAGCGCCTATGCACGTTGGTCACAGCATTGAAGATGGTGTCATTATCCAGTGCGACGCTGGGTGCAGATTGCTCAATCTCATGCGCCAGAACATTGAGCAGCACTTCAGAATCCGAGGTGGTGTTGATGTGACGCAGATCCTGATTGAACATTTCCTCTTTCAACTGCACCGAGTTGGTGAGGTTGCCGTTGTGACCCAGCACGATGCCAAAAGGGGAATTGACATAGAACGGTTGCGCCTCAGCGGCAGAGGAAGACCCCGCCGTGGGGTAGCGCACATGGGCGATGCCGGCATTACCAATCAGCCCGCGCATGTGGCGGGTTTGGAACACGTCTTGTACCAACCCGTTGTTCTTGTGCATGTAGAAAGTATCGCCGTCACAGGTGACGATACCCGCCGCGTCTTGGCCGCGGTGTTGCAAAACCAGCAAGCCATCGTACAACTGCTGGTTGACTGGTGCTTTACCTACGATGCCGATAATTCCGCACATAGTTTAATGGTCTCTAGAACTTCACATGCTTCACAAGATCTTGCGGCAACCAAGGCATGGCGGCCAACACCATCGCCTCCAACGGCGGGCTGAGCATGGCGTTACGCCATTCGTGGCGTTGCGGCAAAGAGGTCAGACCCGCCATCAGCATAGCCACTCCCACTATCAACAAGCCACGCATGACACCAAACACCAAACCTAAACCACGATCCACCGTGCTTAAACCCACGCGTTTCACCACATCGCTCAAGGCCACAGATAGCAAGCTGGCGGCTACCAACACGCCTAAAAATACCACCAAAAATCCCGCCAACAAACGCAGATTTTCGTTGGGAATGCCGACAGGCAACATAGCTGCCACTTGCACCGCGTAAGTCTTGGCTATCCAGGCAGAGACTATCCACCCCACCAGCCCCAAAGCTTCGCGTACAAAACCGCGCATCAAACTCAACAGAACCGAAATGCCTATTATGCCCAGCACGGCATAATCGAAAACCGTCACTTATGCACCACCAATATGGGTTTGAATCCTGCGGATTTCAAGGTTTCCAAGGCTTTTTCTGCTTCTTCCTTGCCAGGATAAGGACCGCAACGAATACGTACTTTAACGCCCGTGGGTGTATTCAAATTCTCGGTATTGGCTTTGAGACCCAGCCCTTCAATTTTGTTGATGACTTGCTGAACTTTGTCGCCTTCAGAAATAACACCTACCTGCACTGACACGCCAGTTTTCTTGGCTTCTTTAGAACTCTCAGCGGCGGCTTCTATTTTTGCGGCTGGTTTAGGTTCTGGTTTAGCTGTTTTTTCAACCACGGGCGCAGGTTCAGCGGGTTTAGTCTCAACGACAGGCGGAACTTCAACTGGGCTTTGCATAGCCTCGGCTTTTGCTGGTGCCGCTACTGGTGCGGCGGATGCTATAGGAGCCGGGGCGACTGGGACGATTTTAGAGGAAAAATTACCATCATCTTGACTAGGAATGCTAATCGCCACATCTGACGCGGGCATTTTCTGATTACTGCGGTCATCCAGCAGCATAGGCAGAATGGTGAGCATCAGTAGCACCAAGGCCACCGCGCCTATCAAGCGCCTACGGGCGCGCACCCTGAAGAGTTTTTCTTGATCGGTCAGTTGTTCAGCAGCCATTTAAAAGCCTCAAGCGTGAATGGGGGCGGCCAAGGCACGGAGCACATCGGCCACGGTATAAAACGATCCAAACGCGACGATTCTATCATTTTCAGATGCGGCGCGACAGGCTTGTGCAAGTGCTTGGGCAATGCTGGGGTGGGTAAAAATCTTAACGTCAGACAAATACCCTGCCAGCTCTTCACACGATGTGCCGCGCGGCGCGTCTATCCCCGCCACAAACCATGCGTCTATTTCGTCGCCCAAAGCGGCAACCACACCACCAATATCTTTATCAGAAAGCATGGCAAACACCGCCAAGGTACGGCCTGAACACGGCGTTTGGTGGAGATTTTCGGCCAAGCCACGTGCCGCTTGCGGGTTATGGGCGACATCCAGAATAATCTTGGGCGAATCTTGCACGGTTTGAAAGCGTCCTGCCAACACCACTGCTTGCAACCCTAGTCGCATGGCTTGCTGGGTAATTGGTAAGCGCTGACGCAGTACGCATAATGCCGCCACGGCACACGCTGCATTATTGAGCTGAAAGCTCCCCGCTAATACTGGTAATGGAAGTTGTTCTATGCGCTCACTTTCGCTCCAGAAATCCCAATCGGTAGCGCGTTGCTGAAAACCAAAATCCTGGCCTATCTGCCGATAATCCGCGCCTATGCCAACCGCGTGTTGTGGCACGGTAGGCGGCGGCACGCTATCGCCACACAACGCTGGCACGTTGTGACGATACACGCCCGCTTTCTCAAAGCCTATACTGTCGCGACTGTTACCCAAATACTCCATGTGATCCAAATCTATGCTGGTGATGATGGCACAATCGGTATCAAAGGAATTCACTGCATCCAGCCTGCCTCCCAGCCCCACTTCCAGTACAGCGACTTGGATATTCTGATGGCAAAAATGCCATACCGCAGCCAAAGTGCCAAACTCGAAATAAGTCAAAGGAGTATCACCGCGCTTAGCCTCCACTGCGGCAAAAGCGTGACACAATTCTTCGTCACTGGCATCCACACAATTTACCCGCACTCGTTCGTTGTAATCCAGCAAATGTGGCGATGTGTAGCAGCCCACGCGATAACCCGCCGCCAGCAACATGCCTTCCAGCATGGCACAGGTTGAACCTTTGCCGTTGGTGCCAGCGACGGTGATGATAGTAAAATCAGGATTCAGATGCAGATGCTGCTTGACCTGATTGACGCGCTCCAAGCCCATGGCTATGGACTTGGGGTGGAGTTTTTCCAGGTAAGCCAGCCAACCCGCTAAATCGGCTGGCTGAGTAAAAGACTCAGGCATTGACAGGGAGTCGCATGAAGCAGGAAAGCAAACCGCTCAACTTGTCGCGCATTTCACGCCTGTCCACGATCATGTCCACGGCACCATGATCGAGCAAAAACTCAGCGCGCTGAAAACCATCTGGCAAAGTTTCACGCACGGTTTGCTCGATGACGCGCGGTCCAGCAAAGCCTATCAGCGCACCTGGTTCGGCGATGATCACGTCGCCCAACATGGCAAAACTCGCAGAAACTCCACCCATGGTGGGGTCGGTCAACACCGAGATAAACGGCAATTGCGCGCGGGACAATGCTGTCAAAGCGGCGCTGGTTTTTGCCATCTGCATCAGCGAAAACAAGCCCTCCTGCATACGCGCCCCGCCACTGGCGGCGAAACAAACAAACGGGATTTTTTGTTTGATGCACGCATTCACTCCACGCACAAAACGCTCGCCCACCACAGCCCCCATAGAGCCGCCCTGGAAGGCAAACTCAAACGCTGCCACCACCAATGGCACACCATTGATGCTGCCCTGCATCACCACCAAGGCATCGGTCTCGCCAGTGTCTTTTTGACTGGCTTTGATGCGGTCTGCATAGGTTTTTTGATCTTTGAATTTGAGCGGGTCTAGCGGGGTGACTTCTTTGCCGATTTCAACACGCTTTTCCGCGTCTAGCACCTGCTCCAGCCTGGCGCGTGCGCCAATGCGGTTATGAAAGCCGCACTTGGGGCAAACTTCTTGATTCTTTTCCAAATCAGTGCGGTACAGCACCGACTCGCATTTAGTACATTTGCTCCACAGACCTTCCGGCACCGCTTTCTTAAACGCGCCAACGGTGCGCTTGATTTTGGGTGGAAGTAATTTTTGAAACCAGCTCATGAAATGTCCTAATTAAACGCTATCTATGGCCGCACGCAGGGTTTGCATTAACTGTTTGACCTTGGCTACTACCTCAGCGGGTGAAGAGCTTTCAATTTCCTGCACAGTGCGGCTGCCCACCACTACAGCATCGGCCACCGCCGCCACTGCCTTGGCCGTTGCCGCATCCCGCACACCGAAACCAACGCCTATCGGCAAATCAGTCATAGTGCGAATATGACCTACTTTACTCCCCACGTCGGCAATATCCAAGTGGCTTGCGCCAGTCACGCCCTTCAGCGAAACATAGTAAATGAAACCACTGGCGGATTTCACAATGGCCTCAATGCGTGCAGTGTTGGAAGTCGGTGAAAGCAGAAAAATGGGGTCTAGCTGGTGCTTCTTTAATAACGCTACGAACTCCTGACATTCCTCCGGCGGATAGTCAACGGTCAGCGCGCCGTCCACCCCGGCAGCCTGTGCCAGTTTAGCGAACCGTTCTGCACCCATAGCTTCAATAGGGTTAGCATAGCCCATCAGAACGACGGGCGTGGTCTGGTTGGTTTTACGAAACTCTGCCACTAAGTTCAATACATCGGTCAAGCTGACGTGGTAGGCCAAGGCGCGTTCACTGGCTCGCTGTATCACCGGTCCGTCCGCCATAGGGTCAGAAAATGGCACACCCAGTTCCAGAATATCTGCGCCCGCCTCAACTAAACCATGCATCAGCGGCACCGTTAGTTCTGGATAGGGATCGCCCGCCGTGATGTAGGGAATCAAGGCTTTTTTGTTATGGGATTTGAGTGTTGCGAAAGTTTGTTTAATACGGCTCATGACTTAATCTTCTTCAAAATAATTTGGCTCTAGGCGTTTAACTATATCTCTTTGGTAGAAATATCTAAGTCACAAAACTCCATGAATTACGCATACATCAATCGTCCACGAGGCTCTGGAATGGGGTCGCCATACGCCTGCGCTGTATCCATCCACAAGCTCATCGCCTCTTTCACGCTGGCAAGTGCAGACTCTTGGCTGTCACCATGCGCCACACAGCCCGGCAATTCTGGCACTTCGGCAATAAAAGCAGCATCTTCACTGCTCCAATATAGAATGATTTCGTAGCGTTCCATTATTCCTCCTTTGCCAACCGATACTGCAAAATAAGGTTGCGAACCTGCTTAACCTGATACGGTTTGGCTTTTGCGCCCTGACGTTGCAGATTGATTTTGTGCATCACCCCTGCCTTACGAAAAATATGATGGCTGCCTCTGACACGCACTTCAAAACCAAGGTACTTGAGCAACTGGCACAACTCTTCAAACTCAACATTAGCATCAGACAGCCCGCGCAATATCTGAGCAAGCAGCTTCTGATACTGTCCCATCTTTACAGAGTTATTCCTGAAATTTTCGCCACGGTATTGATGTCTTTATCACCACGGCCAGAGAGGTTGACCAACAGCAGCGTATCCTTGGGCATAGTGGGCGCGATCTTCATGGCGTGCGCCAAAGCATGACTGGACTCCAGCGCCGGAATGATGCCCTCCATACGACACAGGGTGTGGAACGCTGCCATCGCTTCGTCATCATTGATAGCCACATATTCAGCACGGTTGATGTCTTGCAACCAAGCGTGTTCAGGGCCGACACCTGGGTAATCCAGTCCGGCAGAGATGGAATGGGTTTCGATAATCTGTCCGCCAGCGTCTTGCATCAAGCGTGTACGGTTGCCGTGCAACACACCGGCTGGGCTGTGCGCTGTGAGTGGTGCGGCGTGCTTGCCGGTTTCCAGCCCATAACCGCCCGCTTCCACGCCGATGAGCCTTACATTCGGCACATCAATATAGGGATAGAAAATACCCATCGCATTAGAACCGCCACCCACGCAAGCCAGCACTACATCGGGTTGGCGGCCGAGCATTTCCTGCATCTGCTGCTTGGCTTCGGTACCTATCACCGCCTGAAAATCGCGCACCATCATCGGATAAGGATGCGGCCCGGCCACAGTGCCGATGATATAGAACGTATTCTCGACATTGGTCACCCAGTCGCGCATGGCTTCGTTGAGGGCGTCCTTGAGCGTTTTGGAACCAGACTCCACTGGTACCACGGTCGCCCCCAGCAACTTCATGCGGAACACGTTGGGCGACTGGCGTTTCACGTCTTCCGAACCCATATACACCACGCACTCCAGCCCCATGCGTGCCGCCACGGTGGCCGTTGCCACGCCGTGCTGGCCGGCACCGGTCTCGGCGATCACCCTGGGCTTGCCCATACGCTTGGCCAGCAAGGCTTGGCCTATGCAATTATTCACCTTGTGCGCACCGGTGTGGTTGAGGTCTTCGCGCTTGAGATAAATCTGTGCGCCGCCTATATGCTTGGAAATGCGCTCAGCGTGATAAATCGGGCTGGGGCGACCAACGTAGTATTTAAGGTCGTAGGCAAACTCGGCTAAAAATTGCGGGTCCAGACGGTGCTTTTCGTACATCGCCGCTAGCTCATCCAACGCCTCCACCAAAGTCTCGGCGACAAAACGTCCGCCGTAGATACCAAAGTGCCCGCTGGCATCGGGCATGTCATAAATTTTGTTCATCAGATATTTTCTTTACTCACTGCTTTGATAAATTGCGCGATTTTTTGCGGATCTTTAATGCCTTTTTCGCCACTTTCTACGCCACCGCTGACATCCACCGCAAAAGGGTTCACTTGCTTGATCGCCGCGCGTACATTCTGGGCATTCAAGCCCCCTGCCAGAACCACAGGCTTAGGAAAATCCTTGGGAATCAAACTCCAGTCAAACGTCTTGCCTGTACCGCCGGTCACGCCTTGTTGATAGGTATCAAACAACAAGGCTTTAGCATCGTCATAATGCTTGGCGTATTGTAACAAATTTAGTTCCGGCTTCACGCTCACCGCTTTGACATAAGGAAAATCAAAACTACGGCAATACTCTGGCGTTTCGTCGCCATGAAACTGCAACAAACTCAGATGCACCAGTTGCATCACGCGCCGCACTTCCTCCGGCGCGGCATTCACGAACAAGCCCACCACATCCACAAATGGCGGCAACTGCAGAGTAATCGCTGCGGCCTGCTCCGCTGTCACTTGGCGCTTGCTGTCGGCAAAAAGTATCAAGCCAATAGCATCAGCGCCACAAGCCACGGCGGCCAGCGCATCTTGCTCACGGGTAATGCCACAGATTTTGGTACGAACGCGCATAGCAATTCAACATTCAGGACGAGGCCTAAGGGTAGCGCAAACGGCGGGGATTGGGAACCTTAACCGCAACACTAAGCTCTGAGAATATACGTTAAACTTCAGCCCAGACTTTTCAATAAACCCCTAAGGAAACAACTGTATGAAACTCAGCACCACAACCGCTTCCATTTTTCTTCTTGGCCTCATCAGCATCATCAGCACCAGCAGCATCGCCGCTGGCAAAGGTGTGGCTTACGTTTCTAACCAAGATGGTGGTGTCCAGGTAATCGATCTGGAGACTATGGAAACTACTAGCACCCTTGACATCCAAGCCAAAGGCCCACGCGGCATCGGCGTGACCAAAGACGGAAAACTGCTGGTGACCGCCAACAAGGACGACGACAATATCTCCATCGTGGAACTCGCCACTGGTACGGTGACTCATGTGCCTGTCGGCAAGAACCCAGAGTTTGTGCGGGTCTACGGCAACAAAGCCTATATCACCTACGAACCCAGCCCCAGTACCGGCGGTGGTTCTGGTGCGGCAGCAGCCGAGGCAGAAAAAAATGACGACGACAGAGAACCAGGCCATATCGCCATCGTTGACCTGAAAACGGGCAAAGTCGTCAAAGACATCACCGGAAAACCGGAGACCGAAGGCCTGGAATTCTCTCCCGATGGCAAAAAACTCATCGTCACCAACGAATCCGACAACTCCATCACCGTGCATGACATGAAATCCGGCAAGCTGTTGAAGAACATTTCGGTAGCCTCCTACGGCCAACGCCCGCGCGGCATCAAGGTCGCTCCCAACGGCAAACTGTACGTCTCCACGCTGGAATTTTCCGACAAATTGCTGGTGCTGGACAAGAACCTTAAACCACTGAAAACCATAGACACCGGCAAGTCACCGTATGGCGTGTCTTTCGACAAAGACAGCAAGCGCATTTTCGTCGCCTCCTCCAAGGAAAAAGCCTTACAGGTGTATGACGCCAATACCTTCGAGAAGATCAAGGACATCCCCACGGGTAGCCGTTGCTGGCACTTCACCTTCACGCCGGATAACCAGAACATTTTGCTGGCATGTGGCAAATCCGATGAAGTGGTAGTGGTGGATGTGAACTCGCTGGAAGTAACCAAGCGGATAGGCGATAAAGAGATGCCTTGGGGGATAGTGACGTATCCGAAATCCCTCGGCAGTATTGACCGCCCCTAGGGAATAAGTGGCTGCGGCGGCGCATTGCGGCGTTACGCGGTGCGTCGCCTCGCTCGCTTATTCAGCAAGTGTCGTAGGATGGATTAAGGCGCAATGCGCCGATCCGCCTTAAATAACTTTCGCTGCCCCAAATCTTGGGGATGCCGCTTGTCATGGAAAAAAATATAGCGTTTAATCCAATCCACATACGTTTGTTCGGTGCGAATACTGTAATGTTTCACCCGCAACTTATCGCGTACTTGATCAAGTAATTTGGGAGGATTTATGGCGGTGCTTTTTATAGAAGAATTAGGGGCTACCAAAATATCACCTCCAATTAAAACAAGGCATTGTAAGACAGATGCCAGATTATACACCTCGAAGGCGTTTTTACTGGCGCGTTTTGGGGTGTCTACTTTACGTTAGCCTTGGAAAGTTGAACGTGATATTTCATTCGAGGTAATAGCGCTTGCTATTGAGGCGGATGGCTTGCTGGA
>JANYIK010000048.1 GCA_025362115.1 Methylophilaceae bacterium | reverse complement strand
CGTAGAAATGACGAACGCCATCAATGTACCGACCAACCCCACCAACGTATACGGCAATGCGGCAAAGGCATCCTTCAAGGTTGATAACCAGCGCCCGCCCAGCCACATCACAGCATAGGTAGGCAACATGCCCCAGTAACCATTAGTGATGCAAAAACCTTGCAAGCTATCCACCGAGGCCGCCGCGAAGTCAATGCCTGTGGCCAGCACCACAAAGAACACAAACCAGCTTGCACGTTTCAGTGCAAGGCCTCCGAGCAATAATAGCGCCAGACTTGCATCAGGTAGGGCTACCGAAGTCAGTACATGGCTACCCCGCGTGAGTAGCATGAAAAATGCGAGGCTCGTTGCGATAGTCAAAGTTCTCGCTGAAGGTAATTTAATTAAATCATTATTCATTGCTTTTCCCCTATGTAAACACACTGAATCATATCATTAAAAATCTGCTTTCATGCCTATCCGCAATTGGCGCGAGTAATCCACTGGGTAAATGGCATCATCCTGTACAAATAGAGCATTTTTATGCTCAAACAGATTATTCACCGTTGCAAACCACTGTAGATTCTTATACTGATAACTCAACGCCAGATTGGTAGATTGGTAATTATTCTGGCGCTGTGTGAAGTTATTGGCAAAGTCATTAATTGAAAAAGCAGAAGACCGCCATGTATGGCTGACATTCAGATTAGTATTGGATAAGGGTGAATAGTTCAAGCTCGCCGTGATGCCATGTTGAGGTACCCCGGGCAGATTTTTACCGTCAAAAGCACCTGCGCCTTGGGTGGCTTTATCCATGATGGCACGGGTATAGGTGTAAATCAGTGAGCTACTTAGCCTCTCTGTTATTTGCCATTGATCTTGCGCTTCTAACCCATATTTGTGGGATTGATCAATGTTGGTGTTAATAAAGCTCACCGGGTCGAAATAGATTTCATTATCCAGCTCCGCCCTAAACAAAGTGAACTTGAAGCGATTGTTAGCTACGTTATGGTTCACACCTAGATTCAAGGTGCGCGATTTTTGCGGTGTGATAAAGCCGTTGAAAGTACCTAAAAAAGTAAAGAGCCGGTCAATATCGGGCGCTTGAAATGCTTGGTTATAGTTTGCGAACACGTTGGTTTGAGCGTTCAAACGATAATTCACACCGACATCCCAAGCATTCAAATAACGCGCATCCTTGAGCGTCGCCCCCACAGTCGGCACAAATTCATAGTCAACTTTCTCGCGCCTCGCACCTGCTGAAACGCTAAAGGCATCAAAGCGGTATTCAGCTTGTGCAAACACCCCAATATTGTCTTTGCTGGTGTTATTAGTAGCGCCAATTCTTAAGCCGTCAAAAGTTTGTGTACCCAATATGGCAGCTAAGTTGCCTCCCTGATATTGCAAGGTAATCTCGTTGGAGGTGTAGTCATAATTGGACTTATTGGCGAAGTTAATAAAATTTGAAACCTTATCTTCTTGGCTACGATTCACGCTCAGCTTAATTTCAGGCGTGATGTCAAACTCACTGCCCGCCCGCCATAAGCGCGAGGTGAAGGCTTGATGGGTATATGTGCCAATAGCTTGCCTGGGATCAGCATTAAACTGGACTAAAGTGAGAGCGTTGACGTAGCGCGTATCGGTACTGGAGTTTGACGCTTCCAAATTAAATCGCAATACATCAACAGGTTTTATTTTTAGCTTGATGCGCTGTGCGTTATTGCGCGTGTTGTCGCGGTGGTTGGTGATATCTGCACGAGCTAAACCGTCATCACTGTCATGGGCGGCACTCGCATTAAGATCAAAATACTTTTCTGAAACTCCCGCTGACACGAAACCTGAAGCTGCACCGTGATTACCCGCGGAGGCACTGACCGAGATTCCGGTTCTGGCTTTGGTATAAATTTGAATAGACCCAGCACTTGCACCATCACCAAACATGACCGAACCGCTGCCTTTGGTAATCTCAATGCGGTCAATATCTCCTAGCGGAATCGCACCAATAAACTGCGGTACCAAATCAACATTGTTCAGACGTTGCCCATCCACGGTCACCACGATATTCTGGTAGCCACTACCAGAGCCATAACCGCGCATATCAATCTGCGGCGTCACTTTGTTACCAAAGCTGGGCAATATGTTGATGGAGGTATGTTGCGCGAAATAATCGTAGAGCGAAGTCGCGCCGGAAGACTCGATCATGCTGTTGGTGTGTAGCTCCGACGCGTAGGTGGTTTCGGTATCCGGACGAGCAATACGTGTCGCAGTAACGATGACTTCATCGGTTTGAACAACGGGTTCAGCGAAAGAAAAATAAGGGGATGCCAGACATAGCAGTCCGGCAAAAAAATGACGTTTCATCATGGTTGCTCCAATAATGCACACGACCCCGCGTGCATAGCTTCAGGAATAGAAACACCAAGGGAGCACAGGAATAAGAAAAACAAGCTTATGCCGACAACACCGCCCCTCGCGGTATTTCCAACTTAGCTGTTAGGCCGGTCTCCGGGCTCACAAGTCTTGACTCATCGCCTTCCCAGACTAAATCGTCCAGTGGCTTATTGATGAATCCGCACTTGCTTACCGTTGCGGGGGCAGCACAGGCATTGTTTGGCACACATCCCAAACGCACCTGTTTCCCGTTTAATTTCCTTACCCGACTGGGTTCAGAAACACCTGACAACGTGATTGGATTATAGCTGAGTTGTCACATGTTTGCGCTAACATACTGTAATACTTTCAAAAATTGAGCTTAACAGTTGACTGTCAAGCATTTTTAACTTTATAGTTGCACCATGGAAGCTGATTTGAAAATATTAGAAGCGACGCTGGAGCGTTTTATTACACAAAGCGAGCGCTTGAAAATAGAGAACCACCAACTGCGCCAAGCGCTAGCAAAGGCGCAAGATGACGGTCGCCAGCTCAAGGATAATATGTTGCTCGCCAGCAGCCGTTTGCAGTCCATCATGCAAAAATTGCCCCAAGAAATTAGTCAAGAAACCTCTGAGGAAACCCTGTGAGCGCTGTGAAGAATGTAGATGTCTCCATCATGGGGCGCGATTTCCGCATAGCATGCCCAGAAGAAGAGGAAGAGGGTCTATTGGCCGCCGTGGATTTCCTAGATAAACGTATGGGAGAAATCCGCGATTCTGGTAAGCTAGTGGGCGTCGAACGCATCGCCATCATGGCGGCACTCAATATCACCAACGAACTTCTCAATACGCGCACTGGTGGTGTTGACATCGGGAGTCTTCAGCGTAGAATCAATTCCATGCAGGAACGTCTGGATCAAGCCTTGCTGGATCAGGAAGCACTGTTCTAACAAGCACTCTGGCCGTTCGTAACCGTTTTTAAGTTTCCCTGCAGTGTTCGTTGAGGCTTTAACTTCTTGAACCAATATGTTTGCATTGGTTGTGACCACTCCGAATGCTGTTGTGCGTGCCCTTATCGGGCATGCCTGATGTGTTCTACGTTGCGACCCCCTGACGCCCAGCGTTCAGGAGCACGGCCAAGACGACACTCGCGGGGATTTATTTTTTCTTCTTGACTCACTCTCCATGCGCTACTGGCTGATGAAGTCCGAGCCCTCGGACGTTTCCATTGACGACCTTGCTACATTGCCCAATCAAAGCGTGGATTGGTATGGTGTGCGCAACTACCAAGCACGCAATTTTATGCGCGACCAAATGCAGTTGGGTGACGGTGTATTTTTTTATCATTCCAACTGCACTGAGCCAGGCATTGCGGGTTTGGCAGAAGTCACTACGCTGGCCTATCCAGACCGTACCCAATTTGACCCTAAGCATAGATATTTCGACCCCAAATCCACACCAGAAAACCCGCGCTGGATGAATGTAGAGGTGAAGCTGGTACGCAAAACACGCTTGCTGAGCTTGTCTGAGCTACGTACTTATCCTGAATTGGAGCATCTACGCATATTGCAGCGCGGCAACCGGCTATCTATTACGCCAGTGGATCCGCGTGAGTGGGAATTTATTCTTGGGCTGCTTTAGGTCTTGGCGCGCCAATGCCCGGACTTGCCACCGGATTTCTCCAGCAGCTTGATGTCGTGCATGGTCATGCCTCGATCCACGGCTTTGCACATATCATAAATCGTCAGTAAAGCCACACTGGTGGCAGTTAGTGCTTCCATTTCCACGCCGGTTCGGCCTACGGTTTCAGCAGTGACGATGCAGGTGATTTCGGAATCTTCTTGATTGATGCTGAATTCGACCCCGACTTTAGTTAAGCTGATGGGATGACACAAAGGAATTAACTCGGAAGTGCGCTTGGAACCTTGAATGGCAGCGATTCTAGCGATACCCAGCACATCGCCTTTTTTTGTGTCGCCCACAACAATCATTTTCAACGTTTCACTCTGCATCTTGATGCGGCCACTGGCCACAGCGACTCGTTGAGTTTCTGCCTTGGTTGCCACGTCTACCATGTGAGCTTGGCCAGCGTTATCGAAATGGGTAAGTTGGGACATGGGGCATGAACTTAAACAATTAAGCCGTTATCATAACAGTATGAAACTTTCCTATCTATTGGCGGGCGTTTTATTACTTGCGCCTGCTGCCTTGGCCGAAGGGTTGCCGGATCTGGGTGATTACTCGCAAACCGTGTTGACCCCGCAAGATGAACGTCGCATAGGTGAAGAAGTCATGCGTGAAATCCGCGGTAGCGGCGAATTGGTAAATGATGTTGAAGTCGCTGATTACGTCAATACGCTGGGGTACCACTTGGTTACGCATAGTGCCGACAACCAGCAAGCATTTTACTTTTTCGTCATTGCAGACCCTACTATCAACGCCTTTGCTCTACCCGGTGGGTTTGTAGGTATGCACACCGGCTTAATTTTGAATACTCGTAGCGAATCCGAGCTCGCTAGCGTGTTGGCACACGAAATCGGCCATGTGGTCCAGCGCCACATGGCGCGCATGATGGCCGAGCAGAAACGTGCCACTCTACCTTCGCTGGGCTTGATGGCGCTGTCTATCCTCATGGCGCGTGCCAATCCACAGTTGGGAAGTGCAGCCCTAATGTCCACCCAAGCCGGTCTGTTACAGCGCACCTTGGACTTCACCCGCGAACACGAACGCGAGGCCGACCGCGTGGGCTTGCAAATACTAGAGGCTTCTGGTTTTGACAACCGTGCCATGCCTGCGTTTTTTGAAACCTTAATGAAAGGCACTCGCTTTATAGACGGCAGCGCACCGTCATTTTTGCGTACCCACCCACTGTCCACCGAGCGCATTACCGATATGCGAAACCGTGTGGAGCAAACTCCGTACAAACAAGTGCTCGATAGCATCGAATTCCATCTCATCCGCGCCAAACTGCGGGCTGCTGAAGGTAATGCGACGGACACTGCAAAATACTTTGCCAACAGTTTGGCTGAGAAGAAATACAGCAATGAAGCCGCCCAGCGCTACGGCTATGCGCTAGCGCTGATGCGCGAACGTAGCTTGGATCAAGCCCAGCAACAGTTGGACAAAATTCGCGCCACCATCCCCTCTCACCCCATGCTGGAGACGCTAGCGGCACAGATACTACAAGCGCAAGACCGCCCGCTGGATACGCTGAACCAATATCGTAGCGCACTAAATGTTTACCCCAAACATCGCGCGCTCATCTACGGCTATGCCGAGAATCTGTTGCTGTTGAATCGCAACGATGAGGTCTTGAAACTGCTGCAAGACAAGCAGCTCGCCTTCCCCAATGATGGTTATTTGTATGAGCTACAATCTCGCGCCTATGCCGCTCAAGGCAAAGATTTATTGCGCCACCAAGCACAGGGCGAGGCGTATTATCGTAGCTTTAATCTTGACGGCGCGGCGGAGCAGATGGAGCTGGCGCTGAAAAGCGGCGATGGCGATTTCTATCAGCTCTCTATTGTTGAAGCACGCTTGAAGCAACTGCAACAACTTATCAACGACAACAAACCCAAAGAATGATAACCCGCAGAAACTTTCTAAAATCAGCCGCCGCGTTATTAGCCTTAGTGCCGCTACGCGCGGTGGCAGCAGTGTGGAACAAGGCCGCATTTGCAGCCACCAAGCCAGAAGCGGCCTTGCAGGGGTTAGGAATCACCCGGCCACAATCCAGCAGTGAGATTGACTTGGTTGCCCCCGATTTCGCCGAGAATGGTGCTATCGTGCAGATTGAGGTAGAAAGCCACATTCCCAACACCGAAGCCATCGCCATCCTGGCAGACAAAAACCCCACTTCACTGATTGCCAACTTTATGTTCAGTAATGGCGCGATTCCCAAGCTGATTACTCGTGTAAAGCTGGCTGAAACCTGTGAACTGAAGGTGATTGTGAAAGTCGGAGACCGTTACTACGAGGCATCAAAAAATATTCAGGTTGCCGTTGGAGGCTGTGGTTAATGGCTGACTTGATGAAAATACGTGCAATGCTTAAAGGCGACACCACTGAAGTCAAAGTCCTCATGCTGCACCCTATGGAAACCGGGCGGCGCAAGAACGACTTCGACGAGATCGTTCCTGCCCACTTCATCCAGCAAGTAAGTGCCTCACTGAATGACAAAATTGTCCTAGAAGCGCAGTGGGGAACAGGAATTGCCAAAAACCCCTACCTGACGTTCTATCTGAAAGACGCCAAGATTGGCGACAAAATTAGGGTGACTTGGATGGACAATAAGGGCGAATCGAACAATATAGAAGCGGCCATCACTGCGGCTTAAGCCCGCTAGGCCGTCTGCAATTACTGACATCCGAAACTAGACTGTCAACGAGCCTAAAACATATTGCGTTACATCACACAGAGATTAAGCTAAGATTCCGAAAAACTAACGAACAAAAAGGGAGTTTTCATGTTTTGTCGTCAATGTGGTGCGCCTAATAAGGACGGCGTGAAGTTTTGTAGCGCTTGTGGTAATTTAATGCAAGGTGTAACGCCCCCCCCGAGATTAAATTAGCGCCGCAAGCTCCATCGCCTTCTCAACCAGCACCAAAACCTTCGGTTACGCCAACTGCTGAACCAGTCGTTCAACCTGTCCCAGAAATTCCAAAGCCGCAAGCAGGCATTCCAACTCCTAGCAACCCTGCTGCGCCAAGCAGCTCACCCGCACCAGAAAAACCAGCCTCCAAATCTAGGTTAATGGTATTCATTATTTGCGGGGTTTTTGCCATTTTAGCAGGTGCTGGTGGAGGGATTTACTATTACTACAACATCTACCAATCACAAGAGCAGAGCGAACAGCCAAAGCTGGCGAGTGCTGCCGCTAAGGTTGATCCGCAACCTGCCGCCGTTGCTAAGGTTCTAAACGAGAACTCACCACAGGAGGTAAAGGAATTACCTCCTGCAGCACCTACGCCTAGC
>JANYIK010000046.1 GCA_025362115.1 Methylophilaceae bacterium | reverse complement strand
ATTAAAGAGCAGATCATTTTCCCGGAAATTGATTACGACAAAGTTGATGCCTTGCGTGGCATGAACATCACGATTACCACTACTGCGAAAACGGATGATGAGGCGCGTGCGCTGCTCACAGCATTCAGTTTTCCGTTTAGGAGCTAATGGAATGGCCAAGTTGTGCATGATCGAACGCGAATTAAAGCGTGCCGAAACAGTAAAAAAATATGCTAGCAAACGTACAGAATTGTTTGCGGTGATTAATGATCCTAAGGCAAGCTTTGAAGATCGCTTTGCTGCTCGTACCAAATTGCAAGCATTGCCACGTAATGCAAGCCCAGTGCGTCAACGTAACCGTTGTGCGATTACAGGCCGCCCACGTGGTGTGTTTAGCAAGTTTGGAATTGGTCGTAGTAAATTGCGTGAACTGATGATGCGCGGCGAAGTGCCGGGCGTAGTCAAGGCAAGTTGGTAACGGAGGAAATACTATGAGTATGCATGATCCGATTGCCGATATGTTGACACGCATCCGCAATGCCCAAATGGTAAATAAGCCTAGCGTGTCTATGCCTGCATCCAAGCTGAAAAGTGCGATTGCCGGTGTGTTAAAAGATGAAGGTTATATCGAAGATTTCGCAGTGCAAGCCAATGATGGCAAACCTAGCCTGAATATCGGCCTGAAGTACTATGCAGGTCGCCCAGTCATCGAAAAAATTGAGCGTATTAGTAGTCCAGGACTTCGCGTATATCGCGGTACAGGTGCTATTCCTACGGTAATGAACGGCCTTGGTGTGGCGATTGTGTCCACGTCTAAAGGTGTAATGACAGATCGCAAAGCGCGCGCAGCCGGTATTGGCGGTGAAGTGTTGTGCGTCGTGGCTTAAGGGGTGAAATATGTCTCGTGTAGCTAAAAATCCGGTTGTTATTCCCGCTAAGGTGGAAGTCAACATTACTCCTGATGCGATCGCCGTGAACGGGCCTATGGGTAAGTTGACCCAAGCCTTGTGCGGCGCCGTTAAAGTGGCACGTGAAGGTGATGCGGTGACCTTTGTCGCGGTTAATGATAGCCAGCATTCACAAGCCATGTCTGGAACGGTGCGTGCTTTGGTCGCCAATATGGTGCGTGGTGTATCGGAGGGTTTTGTGCGTAAGCTAACCTTGGTTGGTGTGGGTTATAAAGCGGCGGCGCAAGGGTCGAATTTGAATCTTGAGCTGGGCTACTCACATACCATCAACCACAAGATGCCAACTGGTGTGACGGTGGAAACACCTAGCCCAACCGAAATAATCCTCAAAGGTGCTGACAAGCAAGTGGTGGGTCAGGTGGCCGCTCAAGTGCGCGGCTATCGCAGCCCAGAGCCTTACAAGGGTAAGGGTGTGCGTTACGCTGATGAAGTGGTTGCCATCAAAGAAACCAAGAAGAAGTAAGGGTTAAATTATGAACAATAATGTAGATACACGGATACGTCGCGCGAAAAAAACCCGTGCCAAGATTGCAGAGCTGAAAGCGACACGCTTGAGTGTGCATCGCACCAACAGCCATATTTATGCCCAAATCATCGGTGAAGCTGGTGATAAGGTCTTGGCGAGCGCTTCTACGCTGGAAAAAGATGTGCGTAAGAAAGTCAAAAACGGCGGCAACATTGAGGCGGCTGTGGCAATAGGCAAACGCATTGCAGAAAAAGCAAAAGCGGCAGGCGTTACCACGGTGGCGTTTGATCGCTCCGGTTTCAGATATCACGGTCGCGTAAAAGCGCTGGCCGAAGCAGCCCGTGAACACGGCCTGACCTTCTAAATAGACGAGGTTGATGATGGCAAAAGTTGAAATGGAACAACAAACCGACGGCATGCGCGAGAAGATGATCGCCGTGAACCGTGTGACCAAAGTGGTCAAGGGTGGTCGGATTATGAGCTTCGCAGCATTAAGCGTGGTGGGCGATGGTGACGGTGCGGTCGGCATGGGTAAGGGCAAGGCGCGTGAAGTGCCGGTTGCCGTGCAAAAAGCCATGGACGAAGCGCGACGTAATCTGGTCAAAGTGAGCCTGAATAACGGCACCCTACATCACGCGGTGGTGGGTAAGCATGGCGCGGCTAAAGTGTTCATGCAGCCAGCTTCTGAAGGTACTGGAATTATCGCCGGTGGCGCGATGCGTGCAATTTTTGAGGTGATGGGCGTGACCAATGTGCTGGCTAAATGCATGGGTTCTACCAATCCTTACAATGTGGTACGTGCTACGTTGAACGGCTTGCAAGCAATGAATACGCCGTCAGAAGTGGCTGCCAAGCGCGGCAAAACGGTCGAAGAAATTAGAGGTTAATCATGGCTAAAGCAAAAAAAGAAACGACCACCATTAAAGTGACCCAAATCAAGAGTGTGATTGGCCGTATCCAATCGCATCGTGCTTGCGTCAGTGGTTTGGGCATACGCCGTATGCATCAAACGGTGGAAGTGCAAGATACGCCCGCCAACCGCGGCATGATTACCAAAGTGGGTTATCTGTTGAAGGTAGAGGGTTAAATGAAGCTGAATACAATTAAGCCAGCAGAAGGTGCCAAGCACGCCAAGCGTCGTGTTGGACGTGGCATAGGCTCCGGCTTGGGCAAGACCGCAGGGCGTGGTCATAAGGGTCAAAAATCCCGTGCAGGTGGTTTTCATAAGGTCGGTTTTGAAGGCGGTCAAATGCCTTTGCAACGCCGTTTGCCTAAGCGTGGTTTCGTGTCTTTGACCACTGGCGATACCGCTCAAGTGAGAACCGGTACTTTGAGCATGAGTAATATTGAGGTCATAGACTTGTTGGCTTTGAAGGCTGCCAAGATAGTGCCAGCCTTGGCCAAGACTGCGAAGGTGATTCTTGCTGGGGAAGTTTCTCGCAAGTTCACGGTGCAAGGCTTGCTGTTGACCAAAGGCGCGCGCGCAGCGATTGAAGCCGCTGGCGGCAAGATCGTAGAGTAATAGGTTGGCGAACGAAAGCTCTTTTCTGGGTGCGGCAGGCAAGATGCAGGAGCTGAAAGGGCGCTTGCTATTTGTACTCGGAGCGTTGGTAGTTTATAGACTGGGCGCACATATTCCAGTGCCGGGGATAGACCCTGACGTACTGGCCAAGTTGTTTGAGAGCCAGGGTGGTGGCATTTTGGGCATGTTCAACATGTTCTCCGGTGGCGCGTTGAAGCGTTTTACCGTGTTTGCGTTGGGTATCATGCCGTATATATCGTCCTCCATCATTATGCAGTTGCTGACGGTGGTGTCACCGCAGATGGAGCAGCTAAAGAAGGAAGGCGAAGCAGGACGCCGCAAGATTACGCAGTACACGCGCTACGGCACGGTGTTGTTGGCGGTATTTCAGGCGACAGGCATTTCTATCGCCTTGGAAGCACAGCACGGGTTGGTGTTGGAGCCAGGCTTGGCGTTTCGCTTGGTGACGGTGATTACGCTGGTCACGGGTACGATGTTTTTGATGTGGTTGGGTGAGCAGATTACCGAGCGTGGTATTGGTAACGGCATTTCCATCATCATCTTTTCAGGCATTGTGGCAGGTTTGCCGCATGCGATTGGCGGCACTTTGGAGTTGGCGCGTACTGGCGCATTCTCCATTCCGCTAGTGCTGTTTTTGTTTGCGGCAGCCATTATGGTGACTGGTTTTGTGGTGTTTGTGGAACGCGGGCAGCGCAAGATTACGGTGAATTATGCCAAGCGCCAAGTGGGGAACAAGATGTTTGGCGGGCAGAGTTCGCATTTGCCCTTGAAGTTGAATATGGCCGGAGTCATCCCGCCTATCTTTGCTTCCAGCATTATCCTGTTCCCGGCAACGATGGCGGGTTGGTTTGGTCATAGTGACGGCATGTTGTGGTTGAAGGATATAGGCGCGGCTTTATCGCCAGGTCAGCCGATTTATGTGGGGCTGTATGCCTTGGCGATTGTGTTTTTCTGCTTTTTCTATACCGCTTTGGTGTTCAATCCCAAAGAAACGGCAGATAACCTGAAGAAGAGTGGTGCGTTTGTCCCGGGGATACGTCCAGGTGAGCAAACCGCCAAGTATATAGACCGCATCATGGGTCGTTTGACGCTGGTAGGGGCTGCATATATTACCGCAGTGTGTTTGTTGCCAGAGTTCTTGATTGTGAAGTACAACGTGCCGTTTTATTTTGGTGGTACCAGTTTGCTGATTATTGTAGTGGTAACCATGGACTTCATGGCGCAAGTGCAAGCTTATTTGATGTCGCATCAGTATGAAAGTTTGTTGAAGAAGGCCAACTTTAAGGGTAGTGGCGCTGGATTACCGCGCTAAGGATTAAAGTAAATACATGGCTAAGGAAGACACGATAGAGATGCAAGGTGAGATTCTGGAGAATCTTCCCAACGCAACCTTTCGCGTCAAACTTGAAAATGACCATGTGGTATTGGGTTATATCTCCGGCAAGATGCGTATGCACTACATCCGTATCCTGCCTGGCGATAAGGTAACTGTTGAATTAACG
>JANYIK010000035.1 GCA_025362115.1 Methylophilaceae bacterium | reverse complement strand
TGGCGCTAGGTTTGTTGGTGGATGATGCCATCATTGCGGTAGAGATGATGTCGTCCAAAATGGAGCAAGGCTGGGAACGGGCAAAAGCCGCTTCTTTCGCCTTTACTTCCACTGCCATGCCTATGCTCACCGGCACTCTGGTGACAGTGGCAGGCTTTCTGCCCATCGCCACCGCCCAGTCTTCTACCGGCGAATATACGCGCTCCATTTTTCAGGTGAGTGCAATTGCCTTGATAGTATCTTGGTTTGCTGCGGTGATTTTTGTGCCTTATCTGGGTTATCACTTGTTACCGGATTATCACGCAAAAGCAGCTCCTTCCAGATTCAAGCTGTGGTTACAAAAGGCCTTTGGCATTCGCCCGGATGTAGAGGATGCTCATCATCACGACATTTACAATACCGCTTTTTATAGCCGATTCCGTCAACTGGTCACGTTTTGTGTGCGGCGACGCTGGCTGGTGATTTTTGTGACTTTAGGCGTTTTTGTATTGTCTATTGTGGGTTTCGGCAAGGTACAACAACAGTTTTTCCCCGATTCCACACGACCTGAACTGATTATTGACCTGCGTTTGGCGGAGGGTGTGTCGTATGCCGCTACGGATGCCCAAGTGAAAAAACTGGAACACTGGTTGGATAACTACCAGCATGAGAAAAAAGGCATTGAGAACTACGTGACCTATATCGGTAGCGGCAGCCCGCGCTTTTACCTGCCGCTGGACCAACAACTGGCACAGCGTAGTTTCGGGCAGTTTGTGGTACTGACCACCGGTAAGGAAGCCAGGGAAGACTTAAGAGCCAAGCTGTTGCAATTATTCCAGAATGACTTCCCCGCCTTGCGCGCTTCGGTACTGCGTCTGGAAAATGGCCCTCCGGTCGGCTTTCCTGTGCAATTCCGGGTGTCTGGCAATAATCTGGACGAGATTCGTGGACTTGCCCATAAAGTGGCAGACATCATGCGCGCCAACCCCAATCTAACAGGGGTGCAGCTTGATTGGGAAGAACCCAGCAAGGTGGTGAGCGTGGAGGTGGAGCAATCCAAAGCTAGGCTTTTGGGTGTAAGTTCTGCCGACATCGCCAACATTCTCAATGGTGCGATGCAGGGGCTCTACGTCAGTGAGTACCGCGAAGGGATAGAACGCATCGATCTGATGGTGCGTGGCAGCGCCATGGAGCGGACGCACCTTTCCCACTTGCCAGATTTGATGATTCCCACGCAAACTGGCAAGAGTGTGCCTTTATCGCAAATCGCCAAGGTGAACTATGGCTTTGAAGAAGGGGTCATCTGGCGGCGGAATCGCGTCACGACGATTACCGTCAGAGCCAATTTGCAGGGTCAGATACAAGCACCGCTTGTCTCAGCACAGATTGAAGAAAAGTTGAAAACCATGCGCGCGCAGTTGCCACTAGGGGTAGTTTTACAAACCGGTGGTGCGGTCGAGGAATCTGCCAAAGGCGGTAAATCGGTGGCGGCGGGAGTACCCTTGTTACTCATCACCGTATTGACATTGCTGATGATACAGTTGCAAAGTTTTTCGAGAGTGGCGCTGGTGCTGCTGACCGCACCGTTGGGGCTGATAGGGGTGACACTTTTCTTGCTGGTGTTCGATAAGCCTTTCGGCTTTGTAGCGATGTTGGGAACTATCGCGCTTTCTGGCATGATTATGCGTAATTCGGTGATTTTGGTGGATCAGATCGATCAGGATAAAGCGGCAGGAAAACCGGCATGGGAGGCGATTATAGAATCCACAATTCGGCGCTTTAGGCCTATAGTATTGACTGCGGCCGCTGCGATTTTGGCGATGATTCCACTTACCCGAAGCGCCTTTTTTGGCCCAATGGCAGTGGCAATCATGGGTGGACTGACTGTGGCAACGATATTAACGGTATTATTCCTGCCAGCACTTTATGCGGCATGGTTTCGTGTGGCCATCCCCAAGACCGTCAAACTTGCTTAAAAATTTGCATGATAAAAGCATGTTAAGTGATTGTGTAATAATGATTTTATATGATAGGATGCCTTCATGAATCTTGAGAATGCGCGTTTCAATATGATTGAACAGCAGATCCGCACCTGGGAAGTGCTGGATCCTGTGGTGTTGGAATTGCTGAACAAAGTTCCACGTGAAGACTTTGTCCCCGAGCGTTATCAAGGCTTGGCTTTTGCGGATTTGGAGATTCCCTTGGGGCACGGTCAGGCCATGCTCTCTCCCAAACTGGAAGCACGCATGTTGCAGGCTTTGGATCTCAAAAAAACCGATAGCGTTTTGGAAATAGGTACCGGCAGTGGCTATATGACGGCCTTGCTGGCCAAACTGGCCAAGGAAGTGTACAGCGTTGAATTGATTTCTGAACTGAGCGCCGCTGCTGCGCAAAAGCTGGTGGTGCATGGCATTTCCAACATTATTCTGGAGGTTGGCGATGGCGCGCACGGTTGGACAGACGGTGTTTTTGACGTGATTGTGCTGACCGGTTCCTTGCCCATTTTGCCCAAAGCATTTGAGCAGCAACTCAAGGTAGGTGGTCGCTTGTTGGCGATAGTGGGCGAGGCGCCAACGATGGAAGCAATACTGGTAAACTGCGTGGCGGCAGGGGTCTATCGCCGCGTATCTTTGTTTGAGACCAGCGTGCCCTCGTTAATGAATGCAACACAACCGGAACGCTTTGCATTTTAGTTAGCTATTGAAATGAATGTATTTCGAGATAAAAACATGAAAAGAAAACTGATCCTGTTGGCGGTGATGCTGGCAACAGCGCCGTTGGTCATGGCAGAAGGTAGCAAGCAAGGACTGATGGACATCTACCAGCAAGCCCAAGCCGCAGATTCTACTTGGGCTTCTGCCAAGAGCGCACACGTGGCGATCCAAGAAAAACTGGTGCAAGGCAAGGCGCTGACTTTGCCCACGGTGACATTCAACGCCAGTGCTCAAGAAAGCAATACCGATATTACCTACAAAGGTAGCAAAGCCAATCCGTTCAGTGGCGGAGTGCAAAATTTTGGTTCGTTTTCCTATAGTGTCAGCGCCAATCATCCGCTCTACCACAAGCAAAATGACGCGCAGTATGAACAAGCAAAAATCCAAGTGGCACAGGGTGAAGATGTGCTGAATGCGGCTAAGTTGGATCTGATGACGCGTACTTCCAGCGCTTATTTTGAAGTATTGCTGGCACAAGACAAAATTGATTTGCTGGTCGCGCAAAAAGCCGCCACGGTGCGCCAGTTAGAGCAGGCCAAAGCCAACTTTGACGTGGGTACCGCCACCATCACCGACGTACATGAGGCGCAAGCAAAATATGATTTGCTCATCGCGCAGGAAATTGCCGCGATGAATGATCTGGAAATACGCTTGCGTGCTATTCAAGCTATCACCGGACAAGTGCCAGAAAAACTGGCTAGCGCTAAAGAAAAACTGGATGTGGTGATTCCGCAACCACAGTCTATGGAAGGGTGGGTGGAAATTGCCGAGCAGCAGAGCCCACCACTCAAGATTCAGCAACAAGCGGTGCAATTGGCCAATCAAGAGGTTGAGCGCACTCAGGCTGGACACTATCCCACCATTGATTTGGTAGCCAGTGTTACCGACACGCGCTCTAACGGGGGCACCAACGGCATCGGTAGCGATCTGCGAGATTTTACGGTTGGCATCAAGATGGAAGTCCCGTTGTATCAAGGCGGTTCTATTTCTTCCAAAGAGCGCGAAGCGGTAACCAATCAGCAAAAAGCGCAGGACGATTTAGAATTGGCGCGACGCACGGCTGATTTGAATACGCGCCAAGCGTATTTGAATGTGGCCAGTGCTGTGGCGCAAGTCAAAGCCTACGAGCAAGCGCTGGTTTCCAGCCTGAGCTCTTTGGACTCAACCTCTTTAGGCTATGAAGTTGGCGTACGTACCAGCGTGGACGTTCTCAATGCTCAACAACAGTACTACAGTGCTAAGCGTGATTTGCTGGAAGCGCGCTACACCTGGATGATTTCGGTGATCAAGCTTAAAGGTGCGGCGGGCGTACTGAACGACAACGATTTGGCCGAAACCAGCAGTATGCTTGAAGGCATGAATGAACCAGGAGCTTCTAATTAAAGATTCCCTCAATCAAGAAAGCCAAAGCCATTTGGTGATTATTGATGTGCAGCAAAAATTATGCGGTGTGATGGACGAGGCGGCGCTGGCCAAAGTCGTCAAGAATTGCAGTATCTTGTTGCAAGCCGCCAAGCTGTTAAATATCCCCGCGCTTCATACCGAGCAGTATCCTAAGGGTTTAGGTGCGACTTTACCTGAGTTGAGCCAGCACCTCGGCTCACCAATCGAAAAAACCAGTTTTTCCTGTGGTGACGAACCCAAATTTAGCGCCAAACTGCGTGGTGACCGACCACAGTTGATACTGGCGGGTATGGAAGCGCATATTTGCGTGTTGCAAACCGCCTTGCAATTACAAGCCAGTGGCAAGCAAGTATTTGTGGTGGAAGACGCGGTGATTTCGCGCAACGAAGACCATTGCTATAACGCTTTACAGCGTTTGCAGCATGCGGGAGTCATCGTGACCAATACCGAATCGGTAGTATTCGAGTGGCTCAAAGTCGCTGAAGGTGAAGCTTTCAAGCAGATTAGCCGCTTGGTCAGATAAACTTTTCTATCAATTGCAAAGTGCGCGTTGCCGCACCACGGTTAGCCGCCGCAAAAGACAGCCCAGCTTCTCCCATAGCGTCTCGCTGCACCTTGTCTGCCATCAAGCGCTGTAAAGCCAGTGTCAATTGTTCTGTATTATCAACTCGCAGCGCAGCTCCTGCTGCAACCGCCTGTTCGCTGGCTTCAGCAAAGTTATAGGTATGCGGCCCAAGTAGTATGGGTTTACCCAAGGCACAGGCTTCTATCAGATTCTGCCCACCAAAAGTCAATAAACTGCCTCCAATCAAAGCTAAGTCGCAAGCAACGTAGTAGCTGAAAAGGTCGCCCATGCTGTCACCTAATATCACTGCCACGTGGAGTTCTGGGGCTTCTGAAGGGCTAGATGGTAACAATTGACTGCGTCTGACGTGGCGTATTCCTCGCTTCTGTAACAATGCCGCAACTGCGTCAAAGCGCTGAGGATGTCGTGGCACGATGACGGTCAATAAATCAGGAATATTAGCCTCAACAAGCGCGTCCAAAATCAGTGCTTCTTCACCTTCGCGGGTACTGGCAACAAGAAAGACCGGGCGTGTATTGCCAAACAAGTGACGAAGTTGCATTCCTTGCTCGGTAGCATTGGCGGGAGGAGCAACATCAAATTTCAGATTACCCATCACACTGACTTCCTGCGCGCCAAGTCGCCGCAGCCTTTCGGCATCGGCGTTGGTCTGCGCCGCGATACCTGCCAACTGTCTTAAGCCTTGACTGGCAAGCCTTCCCAGCTTGGCGTAACCGCGTGCCGATTTTTCGGACAAGCGCGCGTTCACAAGTAACAGTGGAATCTGCCTTGCCTTGCATTGCGCTATCAGGTTGAACCACAGCTCGGTTTCCATGAGTAGCCCCAGTTGTGGTTGAAAATGCCGTAAAAATCGCTCCACAGCAAAAGGCAAGTCATAAGGCAGATAACAGCTATGCACCGCATTCCCTAATAGTTGTTCGCTGGTAGCGCGCCCGGTTGGTGTGCCGTGTGTGATGAGAATACGATGCTTGGGATAGTGCGAACACAGCAGGACGATGAGGGGCAGTGCGGCGCGGGTTTCACCCACTGAAACGCAATGCAGCCAAATAGTGGGCGCAGGGGAAAGGGGGGAAGAATAAAACCCGAAACGCTCCCCCCAGTGTTGACGATATTCCGGCTGACGCAGCCCTCGCCACAGCAGCCGAATCGGCACCAAGGGCAACAAAATAGTCAGCAATAAGGTGTAGAGCCAGCGTGTGAGCATAGACGCATTTTCGCACAGTCAGCGACGCTTGAGGTGCTGCCACAAAAGCCTCTGCTTTGGCTAGTGATTAAACTACATAACAGCATAAAAATATATTTTTGGGAACGCTTGACGGACACAATTGAACGGGTTTAATGTTGCATTCGGTCACAACATATTGTGGTTTGGAATTTTTTCCAATAAAAACAAGTAAGTAATTTTCGATACAAAAAGCAGGGTAAAAAAGGGAGAGTGGCGATATGCTGAAGGCAGTGAAACTGGTGGCAGATGGAGAGCAAGACGGGACGCGACAAGCCGTTGGCATGCAATCGGTGTCGCTCGATATCTGGGATAAAAAATATCGCCTCAAGACCAAGCAAGGCGACGCCATAGATCAGGACATAGACGACACCTACAAGCGTGTAGCGCGTGCGCTGGCCGATGTGGAAACCGGCGAAGATAAAAAATCCTTGTGGTACGACAAATTTCTGTGGGCGCTACGTCGCGGCGCTATTCCCGCCGGGCGCATCACCTCCAACGCGGGTGCGCTTGAGCATAAACCCGCCACCAGCACCATCAATTGCACGGTTTCCGGCATCGTGGAAGATTCCATGAATGGGATTTTAGAAAAAGTCCATGAAGCTGGTCTCACACTCAAAGCTGGCTGTGGCATCGGCTATGAGTTCTCCACGCTCCGCCCTAAGGGAGCGTTTGTGGCGGGTGCGGGGGCATACACCTCCGGCCCGCTATCTTTTATGGATATCTACGACAAGATGTGTTTCACCGTGTCCTCCGCTGGCGGACGCCGTGGCGCGCAGATGGCGACTTTCGACATTTCCCATCCCGACGTGGCGGATTTTGTGAAAGTGAAGCGCGAGAATGGCCGTCTGCGCCAGTTCAACCTGTCCTGCCTCATCACCCGCGAGTTTATGGAAGCCGTCAAGGCCGATGGCGAATGGAAGCTGGCTTTCCCCGTCACCGAGAAGGAAGCCAAAGCCGACGAGCTTAAGCTAGATGATGCAACTCAGGTGGTATGGCGCGATTGGCCGGTGAAGGGAAAATACCTCACCCGT
>JANYIK010000021.1 GCA_025362115.1 Methylophilaceae bacterium | reverse complement strand
CTTGCAAGGGCAATTCGGCGCTGAAATAGAGAATGAGGCGACCATCAGGATGGGCGGAAAACCAGTCATTTATTTTCCTTTTGTATTCAATAATTTCTGGTTCGCGTGTCATACGCCCTACAAACTGGTATTGGCCTGCGTATTTTCCCAGATGTGCCAGCGGGATATTACGATCTTGTAGCGCTTTGAGATGCTGCGCGATGGGATGCATGTCATAGGCATAGCCGGAAGAATGAATAATCGCCCAATACAGCATCACGCATACTACAGTAGCGCTTAACAGCGTCAATTTCCACACTTCCACCATCAATCGTCCACGCCAAAACAGCCCTGCCATGGAGAACACCATGAGCAAGCTGGACGGCCATATTGAAAGCGAGGCGATCCAAGTCGCCATTTGCCGTGAATGCACGTGAGATGGTAAATAAAGTAAGACTCCAGCGGCAATGATAATAACCAAGGTGACTGGCCATGTGTCCCAACGTCGCGGCACCTCGCCCACCAATGCGCGAGCGGCAAGCAAAGCAAAAGCAGGGAAAATAGGCAACAAATAGTGTACTTGTTTACCGCTGATGAGACTAAACGCAATAAATACCGGAATCAGCCAAGCCAGACAAAAGCGCACTCCAAAATCCAAAGATGTAAGTTGACGCAATCCGCGCCAAACAGGCAGCCACAGCAACCAAGGAAATAACAATAGTGGCAACAAAGGTACATACCACCACACAGGACGGCGATGGGCAAAGGAATTCACCATACGGTCTGCCGTTTGCCCCCAGAAAATAGCGTGTTGATATTCCACGCCACCGCGTATTCCGGCGGGGATTGCCCAGATCAGTGCAATCGCTGCGCCTAGCAATATGGCAGCCAATACACCACCCATCCAGCGCCGCCATGAGTAAGATTTTGTATCCCTTCCCCACCACGGTGTCAGAATGGCTAGTGGCAATAACTGCATGAGAATAGTAGGGCCTTTGGCTAACAGACCGCCGCCTATGGCCAAACCCAATAACAACCAGCCCTTGATGGTTTGTTCTTGCCGCGCAATTAGTATCCCCAACATTCCTAGCAAGGTGAAAAACGCCACCATCATGTCGAACATAGTGGCAGTGGTGAAGATCGTCCACAAAGCGCACCCCAACAAGATCACCGGAGCAATTTGTGCCACTTCAGGTTGAGTCGGCCATAGACGACGAGCAATACTCCCCGTCAACAATATGCTTCCAAGCGCAAAGAACGAAGGCACTAGGCGTGGCCACCAATCGTTCACCCCCAATACTGCCCAACCCGCATTCATGAGCCAGAACAATAATGGTGGTTTATGACTATAAGGAATGTTATTGAGATACGGCACCAGATAATCGCCGCGCAACCACATATTCCACGCCACGGTCACATAGCGAGTTTCATCAATCGGGATGTAGGAACGAAAATTGAGCGCGATGACTACCAAAAGCAACCACAAGCCGGCAATGGCAAGGTTGTGGCGGCGCATCAAACTTCTTCTTCAGATTGGGTTTGATGTGCTCGATGTATCAACATCAGGTTGCGAGCATAAACAAAAGTCCCTGGGATCTGCCCGATGATGATGACCGGATCAACACGGTGAAACCCGTACGCCAGCACTGTTAAGCCCCCCAGTAAACTGAAGTACCAGAAACTCATCGGAATCACGCTTTTTTTCTGACGCTCGGAATGTATCCATTGCACGATAAAACGCATCATGAATAGCGTTTGCCCGGCCAAACCTATGCCCAACCACAGCATGTCGCCAGAACTCATGCCATGGATGTAGGCTTGTAGTTTATCGCTGAGGTGTACTAGAAAAGTAGCGTGTAAATCCATTATTTTGTTATCACTTTAGGCCGCTTGGCACGCCGTTGTAGCCACATCACGCCAAATAAATCCACAATACCGACTAACAATCTATCCAGAGTTCCATAGTTAGAAACCCCTCGTTCGCGCGGGCGATGATTGACCGGTACTGACACCACGCGGCCACCACGGCGTATCACCAAGGCAGGTAAAAAACGGTGCATATGGTCAAAGTAAGGCAAATCCAGAAATACGTCGCGGCGGAAGAGTTTAAGACCACAACCTGTGTCCGGCGTGCTGTCACCCAGCATCCATGAACGCACCGCGTTGGCAATCACTGAAGAAATGCGCTTAATGAAAGTGTCTTTACGCGCATGACGGCGATTGCCACCAACGAGATCAACGCCCTCTTCCACTGCGGCGATAAGTTTGGGAATGTCGGCGGGATCGTTTTGCCCATCGCCATCCAGCGTGGCAATCCAATCACCGGTTGCCGCTTTAACTCCTGTTCGCACCGCAGTACTTTGCCCACAACTGGCTTGATGATGAATAATGCGTAACTGCCGACAGCTTAAAGCGATTTCGGTCAGTTTTTGCGCGGTATTGTCGGTGCTACCATCGTTGACATACACAATTTCAAAACTGACTACACCATCAAGTGCAGTGCAGATTTCATTGATCAAGGGGCTGAGATTGTCTTGTTCGTTACGAACCGGGACGACGACGGAAAGCTTGGCAATTTGCATGGCTGGCAAGACTATAAATTTCGCTGCATTATAGCCGAGATGACGCGTGCTTACACAGTCACTTGTGCTGCCAAACGCTTCAACTCCGGTACACAAGAACCGCATTCCGTACCGCATTTAAGTTTATGCTGTAAAGCCGCCAACTCTGGTGTTTCAGCCAGTACTGCATTGATTTCATTTTCGGATATATCCAAGCAGCTACACACGATGCGCCCTCGGCCTTGCTTACCGCTGGGCGGCGCACTAACAGGCGCAAGCGCCCAAAGCCGCACTTCATCAGGAAAGTTATCCTGCGTCATCACTTCTTTTAACCACTCAGCAGCGAGCGTTTCGCCCAACAGTCGCACCCCGGTGACCTTGCCGTTTTCCACCGCCACACGTTTGGAAATACCGCGCTTGGGGTCGCTATAAGTCATGGCCGGAATATCTTCGGTTAAGCCCACAAGCATATCCAGGCGTGCGATGAGTTCGGGTGTGGCGGTTTGTTTGTTGGCGGCGCGTAGCACCAACATACCTTGGTCACGCCCATATAAACCGCAGGTGGCGTAATCGAACTCATCCAGCAAAGGCTGAATCTCGTGCATAAGCGCCAGTGCATCCACTCCGCGCCGCATCACGACCAAGCGCCATGGCAATTCCAGCTTTTCTACCCTAATCGCTGCGTGTTTGAGTTCTGGCTGTTTGGAGATAGGGTCAAATGCGCCCGTGGTCAGCACATTGCTGCCCATGCCATTCATATTGCTCCGCCCCCAGTGCATGGGCATATAGGTTTGTGTGGGCATCATTTCATCCGAGCTTTTCACCCGCACCACCAAGCTGCCACGGCGGCTGGAAGCTTTCACGATGTCGCCATTGATTAAGCCTCGCCGCCCCATATCGCTGGAATGCATAGACAGTATCGGTTCTTCGCTATGGTTATAAAGCTGCGCGACAGTCCCGGTGCGGCTCATACCGTGCCATTGGTCGCGTAATCTTCCGGTATTGAAATGCAGCGGATAACGCGCGTCGGTTTTTTCAGCCACGGGAATGTAGCGTGTGTTGGAAAACTTGGCGCGACCATCCTCTTGCGGAAATATGCCATCGGCATAGAGACGAGTTTGACCCTGGGTTTCGCCTTCACGCAGCGGCCATTGTTGCGGGCCTTGGCTATCTAGCATGGCGTACGAGAGACCGGTGATGTCAAGGTCGCGACCCCTGGTGGTTTCGCGGTGTTCGTTGAATACGGACTCGGTGTCTTGATATGGGAACAAAGTCTTGGCGCTACGGCCATTATTCAATTTTGCACCCAATCTTTGCGCGAAATCAGTGACGATAGCCCAGTCTGCACGGGATTCTCCAGGCGCTTGGACTGACGGCATGATATGGGTGATGCAGCGCTCTGAGTTGGTCACCGTGCCTTCTTTCTCACCCCAGCTTGTAGCAGGTAGCAGTACGTCGGCATAAGGAGCGGTGTCAGTATTGTGGTAGGCATCTTGCAGCACCACAAACTCGGCCTGCCTGAGCGCATCGGTTACACTCACCAAGTCCGGCATGGATTGCGCGGGGTTGGTGCAAGCAATCCAGATGGCTTTGATTTCGCCGGTTTTAAGCGCGTCGAACATTTCCACCGCAGTTTTACCGGGATTTTCCGGTACATTCTCCACTCCCCACAAAGTCGCGACTTCAGCGCGATGTTGAGGGTCATTCAAGTTACGGTGTGCTGACAACAGATTCGCCATACCGCCGACTTCGCGCCCGCCCATGGCATTGGGCTGTCCGGTGAGTGAAAACGGCCCGGCTCCTAATTTTCCAATTTGCCCGGTAGCCAAGTGCAGATTGATGAGTGCGGCGTTTTTATCCGTGCCGCTGGAAGATTGGTTCAACCCTTGGCAATACATCGAAAGCGTAGGTCCTGCGCCAAACCACTTGGCAGCGGTGATGATGTCAGCCTCTGGCACACCGCAAATATCACTTACCATTTTGGGGCTGTAGTCACGCACGGTTTCGCGCAAATTCTCAAACCCCGTGGTGTGGGCATTGATGTAAGTCATATCCACCAAACCATCCCACAGCAACACGTGCAGCATGGCGTTGAACAAGGCCACGTCTGTGCCAGGCTGGATGGGTAGAAATAAATCGGCACTTTGTGCGGTGTCGGTGCGGCGCGGGTCAACCACGATGATTTTCATGTTCGGGTTACGCGCTTTTGCATCCTCAATGCGGCGGAACACAATGGGATGAGCGAAGGCCGTGTTAGAGCCCGCAATGAATAAACATGCAGTGTGGTCTATATCCTCATAACACGCGGGAGGTGCATCAGCGCCAAGTGTGGCCTTGTAGCCCGCCACGGCGCTCGACATACACAAGCGCGAATTGGTATCTACATTATTGGTACCTATCAAGCCTTTAGCCAGCTTGTTGAACACGTAATAGTCTTCGGTGAGAAGTTGGCCGGAGATGTAAAACGCGACGCTGTCAGGACCGTATTGCTGGATGGTGTCGGCAAATTTTTGCGCGATATGGTCGAGTGCAACCTCCCAAGAGACTTGACTGCGTGCTGCTTGACGAGAGGTTCTTAGTTCTGGATAGAGCGCCCGTGCCGATATTTTTTCTTCTCGCGCAGTAAGGTGTAAGGTCGAACCTTTGGTGCACAAGCGCCCAAAATTGGCGGGGTGATCAGGGTCGCCACGCACGCCGACAATATGGTCGTTCTCGCTTCGAATGATGACCCCACAGCCAACACCACAATAGCAGCAGGTGGATTTAGTTTCCTGCATCATTAAATTTTCAGAAACACCACACCACTATCTATTTTCACTTCGAAGCACGTCGTATGCCCTTCATCCGGTGCGGTTGCCGTGCCATCTACCAAGCTTATATTCCAGCCATGTAGCGGACAAGTCACTGTTTCACCATGCACGATGCCTTGCGACAATGGTCCACCTTTGTGTGGACATTGATCGCGCAAGGCAAACACTTTGTTTTCCGAGTTACGGAAGATCGCTATGTCACCTTTGGCGCTACGAACAACGCGAGAGCCTAGTTGAGGAATCTCCGTAAGCTCGATTATTCTTTTCCATTCACTCATACAAATCCCAATATTTTTTAAGAAACAATAAACAAATAAATCAATAAGATATTTACTATTGTTGACAATATAGCTATCAACACCCATTTGCCAGAAACATGCCTCTCAGCAATCGGCATACGTCCAGGCGCCATAATGGGTTTGGCTTCGCCCATTTCCAAAGCCAGCAACATTTCTTCCGCTGTTTCAAAACGCTTAACGGGGTCTACCGCGACCGCCTTCAACACGATATTCTCCAGCCATTGCGGTATTTCAGGTCTGTAACGCGTGGGCGGTACCGTATTGCCAAAACGCGGATGTTGAAATGGTTCAATCTCGCCATAGGGGTACTTGCGCGTCAACAAGTGGTAGAGCGTCACCCCGACTGCGTACAAATCGCTTTGCACCGTAGCGATTTCGTTATCAAGCAATTCCGGTGCCATATAACTCGGTGTTCCGGGGTTATTGCCCCCTTTGTTGGTGGTATTCATGCCTGCATTAAGCGAGACACCCAAGTCCAAAACTCGTAAGCGTCCGTCTTCTCCCATGTGCACATTGCCGGGCTTGATGTCGCGATGTACGATGCTCAGGCGATGTAGCACTGCCAACCCTTTTACTAAGCGGATGGCAATACCACCCACATCGGCGGCGGTAAAGTGTAGTCCGGTGTCTAATTGTTTTTGTAGCGTCGCCCCAGCGTGCCAACTCATCACGTAATAAAGACAACTACGGCGCTCCATCGCCACCGGCAGCACTTGCGGGAAGAAATGCGCTACCACGCGCTTAGCTAGCCATTCTTCATTCAGCAACCCCGTGCAGCTTTCCACATCTTGCGCCAGTAGCGGTTGCAAGGTTTTAAGTGCGGCGATTTGATTGGTCACCAAATGTCGTACTTTATAAATCAGGCTAGCGCGGGATTCGTGTAGCAATTCCAGCACTTCGAAATCGTCCAGACGCTCGCCTACTTTCAGCTTGGGTGGCAATCCCAGAACCCGACCGCCAGCCAACATATCGGCAAAATTTTCGTCGCCAACTGCGTCAACCTTGACTACCAGCGCAGTGGCATTATCCTGGCCATCCTCCGCCAGTGCACTTTTCACCAGATCATCCGCTGCCAACTGCGGGCTTTGATAGAGACTCAAGATACTCTGAATGCGTAAGGGATCGAGCCGTTCCCACACACCATCGCTCATCAACGCAAATACGTCGCCCGACTGCAACTCACCTTCTGCGTAATCTACAACCAACTGGCTATCAAGGCCTATAGCACGTTTCAATACGTGACGCATATCAGGCCTGTCCCACACATGGTCGGTGGTAAGTTGCTGCAATTGGCCGTCTCGCAAGCGATAGACACGGCTATCACCCACGTGCGCGACAGTGTAACGTCTACCACGCAGTACCAGTGCGGATAGTGTCGTTGCCATGCCCGCCATTTCGCGTTGCTTGGCGGCTTGCGCAAGCACCCAACGATTGACCGCACCCAACACTTTATCCAGTGCAACGGTGACTTCCCAGGTGTCCGGCGTGGCGTAATAATCAGAAAGCAGGCTACGGATGGACATTTCTGCCGCCTCGCGCCCACCCTCATGCCCGCTCACGCCATCAGCCACCGCAAGCAATGCGCCTTTGACCGCCAACTGCTCGTTTTGCGGCGTGACCACGCCACTAAAATCCTCGTTACGTTCACGCGGGCCAGTAGCAGTACACTCGCCTATGCCTAGTTTCAGCATTAGACCTTAGCCGAAGTCGCCGCACCCCAAGTGGTGCGCCAACGAGTCTTGACACTAGTTAAGCCCACCATGGCCACAATTGCCAAGCACGCGAACGCGATCAAGCCGATTTGGTAACTGCCAGTAATTTGTTTGGAATAGCCTAAGCTGGAGGCCAGATAGAAGCCACCTATGCCTCCCGCCATACCCACCAGCCCCGTCATCACGCCGATTTCCTTGCGGAAGCGTTGTGGCACTAACTGAAACACAGCACCGTTGCCCATGCCCAAGGACAGCATGGCGGCAGCCACCACGGCCAATCCCACCAGCTTATCTGTAGGACTAAAACTGAGCAGGAATAAGAACAACGCGGCGAAACCATACACTATGGTTAGCATCTTGATGCCGCCTATACGGTCAGCAATGTTGCCGCCAAGCGGACGCATCAGCGAGCCTGCAAACACGCAGGCCGCAGTGAAATAGCCCGCCACTACTGGAGTTAAGCCGTATTGATCGTGAAAATAGATAGTAAGTGAGGATGCCATGCCGACAAAGCCGCCAAAAGTCACACTATAAAACAACATGAACCACCAAGCGTCCTTGTCTTTCAGAATCGCCAAGTATTGGCTGAGCGACTTGGCAGGTGGCGTTTCTGGGCTGTCTTTGGCGAAAATTGAATACACCACAAACACCATCGCCAAGGGAATCAGTGCCAAACCAAATACGTTGTTCCAGCCATAAGCCACCGCTAGCCCTGGCGCGAACAGCGCCCCAATCGCCGTGCCGGAATTTCCCGCACCGGCAATGCCCAAGGCCGTGCCCTGATGTTCAGGTGGATACCAGCGTGAAGCCAGCGGCAGCGCCACGGCAAATGATGCTCCAGCAAAGCCCAAGAACATCCCTAACAACAGTGCTTGATGATAATTCTCAATGCCGTAATGCCATGCCACAAACAAGGCCGCCATCACAATCACTTGCCCAATCAATCCAGTTTTCTTAGGCCCTAGGTGATCCACCAACATACCCATCACCATGCGTAACAGCGCGCCAGCCAGTACAGGAGTGGCGACCATCAGCCCTTTTTGGCCTGGGGTGAGATGGAGTGTTGTCGCAATTTGCACGCCCAATGGACCGAGCAGCACCCACACCATAAAGCTCAAGTCAAAGTATAAAAACGCGGAAAATAGCGTGGGTTTGTGCCCCGCACTCCAGAAACTGCTTTTCATTGTTTGTTACTCCTTAAAAGAATCGTTATATCGCCAAAATTTCAAATTCACGACGCACTTTAGACGGCTGCGCACGCTCAGCCCACGGGTCAACGTAGCCTTGCAATGAATACAGTAAGCGCTCGTAGAGCTCGCGGCGGTTGGTCTCGTCTTCCACCACCTTGGCTTTGCAGTAGTCCAGTCCTACCCTGTTGACGTAATGCACGGTGCGCTCCAGGTAGTAACCTTCTTCGCGATAAAGCTGGATAAAAGCGCCGGAGTACTCTATCACCTCGTCGTCGTTGGCAACCTTGCAAAAGAACTGGGCAACTTCGGTCTTGATACCGCCATTGCCTGCCACATAAAGCTCATAGCCTGATTCCAAGCCAATTACGCCTACGTCCTTGATACCTGCTTCGGCGCAATTACGTGGGCAGCCGGAAACCGCAAATTTCACTTTGTGCGGCGACCACATGCCAAACATCATTTTTTCCAGCTTCACGCCCATGTCCATCGCCAATTGTGTGCCAAAGCGGCAATGTTCAGCACCGACGCAGGTTTTCACCGTGCGGATGCTTTTGCCGTAAGCGTGACCGGATACCATCCCAGCCTTGGATAAATCACTCCAAATCGCAGGTAAATCTTCCTTTTTAGCACCCAGCAAATCAATGCGCTGGCCACCTGTAACCTTGACGGTAGGGATTTTAAACTTGTCTGTCACGTCAGCAATGGCACGCAACTCATCGGGAGTGGTCAGCCCGCCCCACATACGCGGAACGACAGAATAAGTACCATCTTTCTGGATGTTGGCATGGGCACGCTCGTTAATAAAACGGCTTTGCGGGTCATCCACTGCCTCATGTGGCCAACTCGAGATAAGGTAGTAATTGAGTGCCGGGCGGCATGAAGCGCAGCCATTGGGGGTACGCCACTGCAATTCGCGCATGACCGTAGGAATGTCTAAAAACTTGCGTTCACGAATGTTTTCTCGTACCACGCCATGACTATGGTCGGTGCAGCCGCACATGGGTTTACTGCTAGTGTCAGCGGGCTGATAAGCACCACCTATGCATGATGCCAGGATCTGCTCCACCAGTCCGGTACAGCTTCCGCATGAAGCCGATGCTTTGGTGTGCTTGCGTACTTCATCCAGTGTGAATAGGCCATTTTCTTTAATGGATTTGACTATGGTGCCTTTACATACGCCGTTACAACCACACACCTCAGCGTTGTCAGACATGGCAGCGGCTTGGGTTTGGCCTTTATGCCCCACGTCACCCAAATGACTTTGACCGAACATCAGGTTATCGCGAATTTCGTGTACATTCTTGTTGTCTTTGAGCATCTGGAAATACCATGAACCATCTTTGGTATCGCCATACAACACGCTGCCGACGATTTTGTCGTCTTTAATCACCAGTTTTTTGTACACGCCAGCCACCGCGTCATGGAGTACGATTTCCTCAGTCCCCTCCCCACCCGAAAAATCGCCCGCGGAGAATAAATCAATGCCAGTGACTTTGAGCTTGGTTGAGGTAACCGAGCCGACATATCGGCCTATGCCGAAATTGCCCAGATGCGTGGCACATACCTTGGCCATCTCAAACAAAGGCGCAACCAAACCATAAGACATGCCGCGGTGTGCTACACACTCGCCTACGGCGTAGATACGCGGATCGTAGGTCTGCATAGTGTCGTTGACCACAATGCCACGATCACAATAAATACCAGCCGATTCTGCCAGTGCAAAATTGGGGCGTATCCCCACCGCCATCACCAATAAATCGGCGGCGATTTCAGTGCCGTCCTTGAAACGTAGCGCAGTCACCCGACCATCTTTACCAACGATAGACTCAGACCGATGGCTCATTAAAAACTTGAGGCCTTTGGCTTCAAGCGATTTTTGCAACATCATGCCAGCAGTCGAATCCAGTTGACGCTCTAGCAGCGTGTCGTGGATGTGTACCACTGTCACATCCATCCCCTGAATTTTCAAACCGTTAGCGGCTTCCAGCCCCAACAAACCACCACCAATCACCACTGCGTGCTTATACTTCTTGGCAGTTTCTATCATGGTGTTGGTATCTTTAATGTCACGATAGCCAATCACGCCATCTAAATCTTTGCCTTGGATCGGCAGCATGAAAGGCGTTGAGCCAGTAGCCAGCAATAAACGATCGTATTCTGAGCTGGTACCATCCTCTGCGGTTACAGTGCGGTTGACACGGTCTATTTTGTTGATGCGTTTACCGGTATATAGCTGAATATGGTTCTCGGCATACCATTCGCGCGAGTTGAGAATGATGTCTTCTATAGTCTGCTCATTCGCCAATACCGGTGATAACATGATGCGGTTGTAATTAGGGTAAGGTTCATCGCCATAAACCGTAATGTCGTACAAACCCGGTGCGATTCTGAGCAGCTCTTCCACAGCACGCATACCCGCCATGCCATTGCCTACCACCACTAACTTCATTTTCTTCATTACGCTTCTTCCTTTAGTTTCTGAATTGCTTTGCCCTTACTTGGTGCATATACCTAGCAAGGTGCGTGCCAGTCACAAACAACCCATATAAATCATTTTGTTAGGGTAATAGGTCGCGGCCAGAATGCAGCTTCTCGGTGCATTGATGCCCCGAGCGCTTCGATTTGGGGCGTTTATTACACCCATAAAAACGGGGCGTGATGAACGCCCCTATTTGATGCATTTGATTACCATTTTAGAAAGTGTACATTGCCGTCAACCAGAGTTTGTCTGTATCCCGCACGCGATTGGCTGTAGCTGAGGCAGCACCTCCAGTAGAAGCCACCGAGCGCTGATCACCTTCTACGTACTTACCGTATTCAAGCTTGGCCATGATATTTTTGCCGTAGGTGTACATCACCGAAGCATCCCATTCATGGCCAAAATTGTCGCCAGTACCCCCGCCTACTTTGGCAAAATCCACATCTGATTTATACCAGTGATACTCGGTATAGAAGGTAAAGTCGCCATACTTGTAACCCGCGGTGAGAAAACTATCTTGTATCCCTTGGTTGGGCGTGGTCAAAAACTTATCTACCCAGCCTTGGAACAAGTGATTAGTACCCAGCGGGGTTTGGAACGCATATTTGCCATTGTTGCTGGAAAGCACTTCACGATCCACACGCGCCCACAAATTGCCGTAGTCACCACCCGCACCTATCTTGTAGTAATGCGCGTCCACCTGCCCCTGTGCCGCAGTACGGTTTTCACTGTTCTCAAAATCAGTCTGTTTGGCAAACTCAGCGGTATAGCGTACTTTCCAGTCATCATCGATCTTGCGAATGCCATCCAGACGTACACCGAAGGTTTTGTTAGAAATATCGCTGGCAGTGGCTACGCGATTTTGGTTATAAAAATAGCCATAGCCAATCAAACTTTCTGTCGGGCTGATACGATATAGTGCATGCAGAATGCCGGTTCTATCTGGCTTTAGGTCGGTATTGATGTTGCGGTTGCGGGTGAAGAATGCCCCATACAGTTCGGTATCAGGCAGACTTTTGTTTTCTACCGAAACACCGTCAAACACCTGCATCACCTGGCGATATTCAATATTGCCTATGAAGCGCACGTTATCTAGCTTCAGCGATTGCCGTCCTAACCTTACCTTGGTATTGCGTATACCCGTCCAGTCCAGGTACAACTGGTTGATGTTGGTGAAATCAGGATCAACCACTACAGGAAAAGAACTTCTGCCCGGCTGGTTCACGCCGCTAGCACGATTGTTATAGTCATCCTTTAGCTCTTGCACATCTATGATCTGTGCCGCCACACTAAAGTTGTGGAATGGCGCGGTCTGCCAGCCAATCAAGCTGCGTAAGGTCAATGCCCGCGCATCATGAGTAAATGTGGTAGATGGATCCTGATCCACCGTTTCGTAACGAATGCGAAAGCTGGTCATGGGGCTGCCTTCTTTGATGGCATCCATGATGCTGTAGTTGACCACTTCCAGTGGTGAGACATCTTCGGCAAAAGCCACGGTAGATGCCAGCATCAGTGCGGCGGCGAGTGATTTTTTTCTGAATTTCATTTGTGTAGCTCCTGTAGTTTGAATAATTTTAATAAATTGGTTTAAGCAGCCAGTTTGTGCACGTGGCGCTCATAAAGGAACTTGAGCACCTCGCTACGCAGACGGTTGTAGCGCAAATCCTCTGCCAACTTGAGGCGTTGGCGTGGTTTAGGTAGATCAACATTAAGAATCTCACCGATAGTGGCAGATGGCCCGTTAGTCATCATCACGATG
>JANYIK010000177.1 GCA_025362115.1 Methylophilaceae bacterium | reverse complement strand
TACGATTCATTTTGATAACGAGTGTAAATTTGATATTAAAACTTCTGTAGATAGTCTGGTTGTTGCCAATGAAGCAGGGGATTGTGGTGGCCTTAATGTGTCTTTTCAGGGCATTTATAAAAAGGCAAATAAGTGACTAAGCGACTCTATGAAAATAAATCAAAAAACTCTCTGGCTAACTTTTGGTTTGCTTATCTCGATAAGCATTTCGACAGCCACACAGGCTGGCGAAACCGGTACGGTAATCAGAGCAGATAACCTCAAAGCCGAGTCTTCAGGCAGCGCAGCCTCGACAGACAAAATTAGCCCCGGTGACCAAGTAGAAATTATTGACCGCCAAGGTGCGTGGTTCAAGGTTAAGTTACGCCAGACGACAGGTTGGCTTCGTTTACTTTCAGTCAAACGCGGCGAAGCTACAAAAGCGCAGGGCAGTGCCACCGATGTGCTGAAGTTGGCTACTGGACAGGCAGGAACTGGTCAAGTCACTGCAGTTGCGGGTATCCGCGGTCTGAGTGAAGAAGAACTCAAAGGCGCGAAGTTTAATCCGCAAGAACTTGGTCTGCTTAAATCCAACAGCGTGAGTGCCGAGAACGCACAACAGTTTGCCAGTGCTGCGGGCTTACAGGTTCGGCAAGTGGAATATCTGCCTGCGCCAATCTCGCCAGAACCAACTAAACCACAAGGAGGGTTGGGGCGATGAAAACTCTATCTACATTCTTGCTGCTGTTACTGGTTGCCGCAATGCCCGCACAGGCTTTTGATCTGGATATGGGCGGAGGTCTTGGTGATGTACTAAAAAACCTTCCCATAGGAAAAGATAAAGGCAAAAAGCAAGAAAGTGGTTCTGATGGAGTTTTAGGCCTAGCACAAGCGGCGAATTTCAAGGAGTTTTCGCAAGAAGAAGAAATAAAAATTGGCACTGAAATCTCAGGCAATTTGTTAGGTGCAGCGCCTTTGGTCAAAGATGTCGCGTTACAACATTACGTCAACCAAATAGGCCGATGGGTCGCCAGTCAAAGCGAGCGTAAAGATTTGGTTTGGTATTTTGGCGTGATTGAATCAGAAGATGTCAATGCATTCTCCGCACCGGGCGGTTATGTTCTCATCACCAAAGGGCTGTATCGCAAACTTGGGAGTGAGGCACAACTGGCGGGTGTGTTGGCGCATGAAATCGGCCATATCATCAAAAAACATCATTTGAAGGTTATGCAGCAATCTCAACTCATTGGTAGCGCCTCAAAACTGGTTGGTGATAAGGCGGGTCAAGGTAATAGCTTCGTCAAAAATCTTATCGGCAATGGTGCGGAAATCTGTGCGCGCGGCTTGGATAAAGACGCTGAATTTGAAGCCGACCGCATCGGCATGGTGCTAACTGCCCGCGCAGGTTACGATGCCTTTGGCTTGGTGGATGTATTACAGGAAATCGGCCATGTCCCCAGCAACGACAGTAGCGTGGCACTACTTTTCAAAACACACCCTGCACCAGACGAAAGATTAGCCAAATTGGGGGATGCCGTGGGTGACAGGCTGGACAGCGTAAGTGACGGAAAAGCGCTAGAGAGCCGGCTTTATCGGCTGAAATGATTTAAGCGGCTTCGGTTTCTTCAGCGTGCAACGAAGTTTGCCGACTGTTTATCGCGCTCAATCAGCGCATAAGCCGAATGGTTGTGTATGGACTCAAAATTTTCACTCTCCACCACATAGGCATCAATACGCGCTTCGGCATTCAACTGTGCCGCCACATCGCGCACCATGTCTTCTACAAACTTGGGATTATCGTAAGCGTGTTCGGTGACGTATTTCTCGTCCGGCCGTTTGAGCAGACCGTAGAGTTGGCAGGAGGCTTGCTCCTCTACCATGTTGATGATGTCTTCTATCCAGATAAAGTCATTGATTTTGGCAGTGACGGTGACGTGCGAGCGTTGGTTGTGCGCGCCGTAATCTGAAATTTTCTTGGAGCAAGGGCAGAGGCTGGTGACAGGCACAAGTACTTTCACCGTGATGCCGTATTTGCCATCTTTGATTTCGCCTACAAAAGTCACGTCGTAATCCAGCAAGCTAGTCACACCAGACACAGGCGCAGCTTTGTTGATGAAATAGGGGAAATGCATCTCGATGTAGCCGGAGTTGGCTTCCAAGCGCTTCACCATCTCGCGCAGGATGGTTTCAAAATTCTCAATCGAAATCTCGCGCTCGTTCATGTTGAGGATTTCAACAAAGCGCGACATGTGCGTACCTTTGAAATTGTGCGGCAAATGCACGTACATATTGAACATGGCCACGGTGTGTTGCACGCCGCCAGTTTTGTCTTTGACCATCACCGGGTGGCGTATGGATTTGATACCGACCTTATTGATGGCAAGATGGCGCGTGTCCGGCGTGTTTTGGACATCCTCAATGGGTGCGGAAATATTGCTAGGAGCTGTTGGCGTGTTCATGAGGATTTAGTTGTATGATTCAGCTTTACCAATAATAGTTGAGTATATCACTAGGTTAATCGTTTTTCTATAGCGGCGATGATGCCGGCAGCGTCCAGGCCACAAGCGGCCAACATGGCTTCCGGTGTGCTGTGTTCTATGAATTTATCGGGTAAACCTAGTAATAGGACGCTGGTTTGAACACCTAAGCCTTGTAAAGTTTCTATAACCGCAGCGCCAGCACCACCATCTATAGTGTTTTCTTCCACCGTGACTAACAGTTGATGAGTGGCGGCCAGTTCGCGAATGAGTTCGACATCCAAAGGTTTGACGAAGCGCATATTGGCGACTGTGGTATCTAAGTTCTCAGCGGCTTGCAGAGAGGGTGCCAACATGCTGCCAAAGGCGAGGATTGCGACCTTTTTGCCCTTTCTGCGTATCTCACCTTTACCGATAGGAATTGGGTTCAATGCTTTTTCAATCTTGACTCCTGGCCCATGTCCGCGTGGATAGCGCACCGCAGATGGTCCATCGTGGTGGAATCCGGTGGTAAGCATTTGTCTGCACTCGTTTTCGTCCGCCGGTGTCATCACCAATATGTTGGGGATGCAGCGCAAATAGCTCAAATCGAAACTACCTGCATGTGTGGGGCCATCCGCACCTACCAAGCCTGCGCGGTCTATGGCCAGCAGTACGGGTAGGTTTTGTAAGGCGATGTCGTGGATGAGCTGATCGTAAGCGCGTTGCAAAAAGGTCGAGTAGATGGCGACCACGGGTTTCATCCCGTCACAGGCCATTCCCGCCGCAAAAGTCAGCGCATGCTGCTCGGCGATCCCCACGTCGAAATAGCGCTCTGGGAATTCGTTTTGGAAGCGGTTGAGGCCGGAGCCGTCGCACATGGCGGGAGTGATACCGATTAACCGCTCATCTTCTGCCGCCATGTCTGCTAACCAGTCGCCAAATATCTGCGTGTAACTGGGTTTGCTGTTGCTAGAGGCGCTCATGCCGCCGTTGCTAGGGTCAAATTTGCTTACGCCGTGATATTTGTTGGGGTCATTCTCGGCGGGGGTATAACCCTTGCCTTTTTGCGTAACGATGTGCAGGAATTGCGGGCCTTTGAGTTGGCGGATATTGCTGAGTGTGGTTACCAGCACATCCAAATCATGACCATCTATAGGGCCTATGTAGTTGAATCCAAATTCCTCAAACAAAGTGCTAGGTGTAACCATGCCCTTCATGTGTTCCTCGGCACGCTTGGCAAGTTCCAAGATTGGCGGTGCAACACCTAGTACTTTCTCGGTACCGAGACGCATAGCGTTGTAGAAACGGCCAGATAACAGTTTCGCTAAATAGTTGTTGAGCGCGCCGACATTAGGCGAGATGGACATATCGTTGTCGTTCAGTACTACCAGCAAGTTGGCATCCATGACGCCAGCGTTGTTCAGTGCTTCAAACGCCATGCCTGCAGTCATTGCCCCATCGCCGATGATGGCTACAGCGCGCCGTTCAGAGCCGGTTTGCTGGGCGGCAACCGCCATTCCTAGGGCGGCAGAGATTGATGTGCTGGAGTGACCAGCGCCAAAAGCATCGTATTCGCTTTCGGCGCGGCGGGGAAAGCCAGCAATTCCACCCGCTTTACGCAGGCCAGACATCCCATCACGTCGTCCAGTAAGTATCTTATGTGGATAAGTTTGATGGCCTACGTCCCACACCAGTCGGTCTTCTGGCGTATTAAATACATAGTGCAAAGCGATAGTGAGCTCCACTACGCCCAGGTTGGAAGCCAGATGCCCTCCGGTTTGTGATACCGAATTGATCAAAAACTCGCGTAACTCTTTGGCGAGTGTAGGCAGGTCTTCGCGCTTTATTTCACGTAGCTCGGAAGGGTTGTTGATGTGTTCTAGCATTAGTAGCTTCGTTCTGTAATGTAGTTGGCTAGTTGGGTGAGGCGCGGCGCATCATCACCCAATTGAGATAGTGCATTATGATGCAATTCCTTAGCTAGTTCACGGGCGCGCTTCAGTCCCAGGATAGTCACGTAGGTCGGCTTATTATCCAGCGCGTCTTTACCTGCGGTTTTGCCCAAAGTGGCAGTATCTGCTTGAGTGTCCAGAATATCATCCACCACTTGGAAAGCCAGTCCCATGTGCTTGGCGTAGTGATCCAGTGCGGCGTTTTTTTTCTTATCCTGATTATCTGCACAATAAGCACCGAGTAGCGTGGCGGCGCGTATCAGTGCCCCGGTTTTGTGGATGTGCATGAATTCCAGTTGCTCTTGCGATAGATCCAAGCCCACGCTGGCCAAATCTATGGCCTGTCCACCCGCCATGCCGCGGGAACCAGAGCATTTGGCTAGCAGATTAGTCATAGTCAGTTTCTGCTGGACGCTTACGCCAAAATCCGCCGCACTTAGCAACTCAAACGCCAGAGTTTGCAAGGCATCACCTACCAACAGCGCAGTGGCATCGTCAAACTGTTTATGGCATGAAGGTTTGCCGCGACGCAGATCGTCGTCGTCCATGCACGGCATATCGTCATGCACCAGCGAATAGGCGTGAATCATCTCTACCGCACAGGCAGCCACGTCTAGGTGCGCGGCATTCGCACCGCAAAATTCGCCCGCAGCGTGTGCCAGCAAAGCTCTCACGCGTTTGCCACCGCCCAGGATGGAATAACGCATGGCTTGGTGCAAGCGCTCAGGGGCGATATGGCTGGGGGGGAGCAATTGTTCCAAGGCGCTTTCTGTCCGCGCCTGGATACTTTGCGCCCAAAGATTAAATTCCATAGTTATTGGTCAAGTTTTTGTAAGGTGTTTTGTGCGGTCAGCACTCTGACTCGTTGCTCGGCATCCTGCAAGGCGGCTTGGCAAAATTTCAGCAATTCGGTGCCTTGTTTATAAGCCGCTAGCGAATGTTCCAGAGGCAATTGGCCGTTTTCCATCTGTGCCACCAAGACTTCCAGTTCAGCCAACGCGGTTTCAAAATTCTTAGGAGTTTTTGTCATAGGCTTGCCATTATAAAGCGGCGGATGTGCAAAATCTCATCTTGGCATACTGAGTGTGCCATAGGATATTCAT
>JANYIK010000096.1 GCA_025362115.1 Methylophilaceae bacterium | reverse complement strand
CGGCTTCCATTGGCTGTTCGCCAAGATCATGTTCGTTCTGGTGCTGTTCATCTGGTTCCGCGCAACTTTCCCGCGCTACCGTTACGATCAGATCATGCGGCTGGGCTGGAAGGTCTTCATACCGATTACGATTTTATGGATCGCGGTGCTGGGGGCATGGATGCAAACACCGCTCTGGGTGTGGTGGAAGTGAGGGCCTCATGCTGATGCATATTCAGAATTTTTTCAAAACCTTCCTGCTTTTTGAATTACTCAAAGGCATGCTGCTCACCGGGCGCCATCTGTTTTCGCGCAAAATTACGGTGCAGTTTCCCGAGGAGAAGACGCCGCAGTCGCCGCGTTTCCGCGGGCTGCATGCCTTACGGCGTTATCCGAACGGGGAAGAACGTTGCATCGCCTGCAAACTGTGCGAAGCGGTATGCCCTGCACTGGCGATCACCATTGAATCCGAGCAGCGCGACGACGGCACCCGCCGCACCACGCGGTATGACATCGATCTCACCAAATGCATTTTCTGCGGATTTTGCGAAGAGTCATGCCCGGTCGATTCCATCGTCGAGACGCGCATATTCGAGTACCACGGAGAAAAGCGCGGCGACCTCATCTATACGAAACCGATGTTGCTGGCAGTGGGCGACATGTACGAAGAACAAATTGCAAAGGACCGCGCTGCGGATGCCGCTTATCGTTAGCGCTGGCACAACGCGCGCCTGCAAGGCAAATTAGACTATGAGCTTTCACGATTTTATTTTTTACGCATTCTCGGCGGTTCTGGTTGCCGCGGCGATCGGCGTCATCACTTCACGTAATCCGGTGCATGCAGCGTTGTTGCTGGTGCTTGCCTTTTTTACCTCCTCCGGACTGTGGATACAGTTGCAGGCAGAGTTTCTCGCCATCACGCTGGTGCTGGTTTACGTTGGCGCGGTGATGGTGCTGTTCCTGTTCGTGGTGATGATGCTCGACATCAATCTGGTCAAGCTGCGCGAGGGCTTCTGGAGCTACCTGCCGCTGGGCGCAGTAGTCGGTGTTCTGCTGGCGCTGGAGATGGGGGCGGTTTTGTGGACATTTTACTCACGCGGCGTGATCGAGGCGCCGGCACTGCCGGCGAATTACAGCAATACGCGCGAACTCGGGCGCCTGCTCTACACCGATTACGTTTACCCGTTTGAAATCGCCGCAGTGATATTGCTGGTGGCGATTGTTGCGGCAATTGCCTTGACCTTGCGGACACGCAAAACGAGCAAGTATGTGGATCCGGCATGGCAGGTCAAAGCACGCAGTCAGGATCGTGTGCGTATTGTGAAAATGCAGTCGGAGAACAGGCAGGATTGAGGATCGAGAAAGCAGGACGGGGTTGAGGTTTTGCTCAATCCTGTTGTTAAAGGGGGTTTAATTGGTTTCACTGCAGCATTATCTGGTGTTGGGCGCGATTCTGTTCGCGATCAGCGTGGTCGGGATTTTCCTGAACCGCCGGAACGTCATCATCATGTTGATGGCGATCGAACTGATGCTGCTCGCTGTAAACATGAATTTTATCGCTTTTTAGCATTACCTAGGTGATCCTGCCGGACAGATATTTGTCTTCTTTATTCTCACGGTTGCCGCGGCGGAGTCGGCGATCGGTCTGGCGATTCTGGTTGTCCTGTTCCGCAATCTGCAGACCATTGACGTCGAAGACCTCGACAGTCTGAAAGGTTGATGTCGTGACGGACATGCAAAAACTCTATCTGCTGGTGCCGCTGGCGCCGCTCGCCGGCGCGCTGTTGTCGGGCCTGTTGTGCCGCAAAATCAGCAATCGCGTGGCGCACTCGGTGACGATACTGCTGATGATCGTCTCGACCGTTGCTGCGGCTTTTGTATTCCGCGATGTGCTCGACGGGCACACCTTCAATGGTGCCTTGTACACCTGGCTGGAGAGTGAATCAGCGCATTTCGAAGTCGGGTTTCTGATCGATCAGTTGTCGGCAACCATGATGCTGGTGGTGACCTTTGTTTCGCTGATGGTGCATGTCTAT
>JANYIK010000087.1 GCA_025362115.1 Methylophilaceae bacterium | reverse complement strand
GCTTTCCATGTGCTGCGTGACTTTATCGTCTGGCGTGAACACGAATAGTCGCGCCGCTTGCGCCAATGCCTTGCTGCTCAAACTTGCCGCCAAACGATATTTATCCGCCGCATTAAAATAAAAATCTACTTGGGTCATACGCGATCAACAAGGAACTGCGTCAGAAGCGGCACTGGGCGGCCTGTTGAACCTTTTTCCTTGCCAGATTTCCACGCCGTACCGGCAATATCTAGATGCGCCCAGTCAAACTTTTTGGCATAGCGCGAGAGGAAACACGCGGCGGTGATACTGCCACCAGCACGCCCGCCAATATTGGCCATATCGGCGAAATTGCTCTTCAATTGCTCTTGGTAGTCTTCCCACATCGGCATGTGCCACGCACGATCCCAGGCTGCTTCACCCGCTGCCAGCAACTCGCGCGCCAAGCTATCGTCGTTGCTGAACAAACCACTGGCGTGATGTCCCAGCGCAATCACGCAAGCGCCGGTCAGCGTGGCAATGTCCACCACCACTTCCGGCTCAAAACGCTCGGCATAGGTCATGGCATCACACAAGATCAAGCGGCCTTCGGCATCAGTATTCAGTACCTCGATGGTCTGACCGGACATACTCGTCACCACGTCACCAGGCTTATTGGCATCGCCATCCGGCAGATTTTCACAAGTTGGCACGATGACCACTAAGTTAATTGGCAATTCCATACGCGCCACGGCCTTCATAGTGCCCAGCACGCTGGCCGCACCACACATATCAAACTTCATCTCGTCCATCTCTGCCGAGGGTTTGATGGAAATACCGCCCGCGTCAAAAGTGATGCCTTTACCTATCAGTACTACAGGCTTTTGATTTGATTCGCCTTTGTTGTATTGCATCACAATGAATTTGGGTGGTTGACGGCTGCCACGCGCCACCGACAACAAGGATCCCATACCCAGCACTTCCATATCGGCTCGCTCCAGCACTTCGATTTTGATGTCATAGGTGTTGGCGAGCTGCTGTGCCTGTTCAGCCAGATAAGTAGGGGTGCAAATGTTGCCCGGCAGATTACCCAAGTCACGTGCGAACTGCACACCGTCAGCTACTGCCAAGGCCCGCTTCAGTGCGACTTCAGCCGGAGCAAGATTATTGCGTTGCGGCACGTTGACAATCAATTTATTTAAATTCGGCGCATCACCTGCTTTTTTGCAGTTAGGATGAGAGAAGCGGTAAATTTCATCGGCAGTAATTTCCACAACCTGCGCCACGCGCCAATCCAAATCGCGGCGCTTGACCGGCAATTCTGCAATAAAACTTGCTGCATCCGCAGCGCCCGTACCATCCAGTGCTTTTACAGAGGCACGCACCACTTGGCGATATTCACGCTCACGAAATTCTCGCTCTTTGCCGCAACCCACCAACAGCACGCGGTCACACAGCGTTCCCGGGACGTTATGAATGAGCAAGGTTGAGCCAAGCTTGCCCTCCATATCACCGCGCCGCAGCAAACCAGTCAGGTAGCCGTTTGCCGCCTTGTCTATAGCGCTTGCCGCCGCCGACAATTTGCGATGGTCAAACACTCCCACCACCACACAAGCATTACGCTGTTTCTCCGGATTGCCGTTTTTTATGCTAAATTCCATGAAGTTTTCCTTAAGTCTAACGAGTTGAATTTTTTCTAATTATCACCTGTTTTTTGGGTGTTTTTCAATAAAGCGTCAAAGTTACCCCGAATTTCAAAATATAAACTGCAAAAATGATTTTCAAGAAGTCTTTAATTCACGAGCTTTACGCCACCGCGCTCTCCAGCTTTCTAGTGCTGATGGGCATCATGGTCGCACAGCGCGTCACCTACTATCTGGGATTTGCCGCCAGAGGCGCAGTGGCCTCCGACGCGATTGGCACCTTGCTGGGGTTTAGCCTGCTAAAATTCTTGCCGCTGTTGCTCACGCTCACGGTATTTATCGCGGTACTGATGACATTGGCACGCTGGCATAGAGACAGCGAGATGGTGGTGTGGTTCACTTCCGGTCAAGGCATGACGATGCTGGTACGGCCAGTGCTAACCTTCGCCTTGCCAGTTATCGCCGTGATTGCCGTTTTGAGCATGTTTGTATCACCCTGGGCGACGCAAAAAGGCATGGATTTCCGTGAGCAAATGGATAGCCGTGACGAGTTGAGCGCCATTGCCCCCGGCGTGTTTAAAGAATCCCAACACGCTGACCGTGTGTTTTTTGTGGAGCGTTTTTCTACACGTGACAGCACGGTGCACAACATTTTCGCGCAATCCACCCAGCATCAAAAACTGGGCATTATCGTGGCGCAACAGGGCTCACAAAGCACCGATGCCAAAGGCGATACGTTTTTAACTCTACAGGCTGGGCGACGCTATGAGGGCACACCCAATACGCCGGAATTTGGCGTGATGCACTTTGAAAGCTACACACTACGCACCGAGCCCACCGAAGCCAAGCATGAAGCGCCCTCGCCCAAAGCCGTCACCAGTTTGCAGTTAATAGAGAATAGCAATCAAGACAATATGGCTGAGCTGCAATGGCGTTTATCGCTGCCCATTTCCGCATTATTGCTGGTGTTACTTGCCATTCCCTTATCTTTTGTTGACCCACGTGCGGGGCGTTCGGCCAACTTAATCATGGCGATACTGGTCTACCTGATTTACAACAATATGCTGTCCATTTTGCAATCCTGGGTGGCACGCGACAAACTGTCTGCCATCATCGGCTTGTGGCCGGCTCATATCGCGGTGATGCTACTGTTTGTGTATCTGTTCTATCGCCGCATCTTCTTGCTGCCGCTGTTCCCCAGAACTTTCACCAGGTGGCTGGCACGATGAACACGCTCAAACGCTACTTGGCACAGGAAATCCTATCCGGTACGCTGTTGGTAGCAGTGGCCTTGCTCGCCATGTTTTCCTTTTTTGACCTGATTCAAGAGTTAGACAACCTTGGACGCGGCACTTACAACTTAGGCACAGTATTGCTATTCGTGCTGCTATCGGCCCCTGGTCATGTGTATGAAATCGCTCCGGTGGCGGTGTTGCTGGGCGCGCTCTACGCGCTGGCGCAGCTGACCCATAGCTCAGAGCTGGTGGTGATGCGTACCAGTGGCTTGTCTATGTCTAATATCGGCTGGGCGCTGCTGCGGATAGGCTTGGTGTTTGCCATACTCACCTTCGTCATCGGCGAGCTGGTCACACCCATTAGCGAAAGGTACGCCCAGAAAATGCGCCTCAAAGCCACCGACCAAGTGGTGGCTCAGGAGTTTCGCTCTGGCCTATGGGTAAAAGACGGTGCCAGCTTCGTCAACATTGAAGAAGTGAATCCTGATACCAGTCTAAAAAATATCCACATCTATGAATTTGACCCGGATTTCAAGCTGCGCGTGGTGAATAATGCGGAGAGTGGTTATTTTGAAAGAAATCGCTGGAATCTGCATGACATCACGCAAACGCAGTTTACAGAAGACAAAATCCAGACTCAGCGTTTCAAACAAGCCTACTGGCAATCGGTGATACAACCCGATTTGTTGAATATATTGCTGGTGGTACCGGAGAAAATGGCGGCATGGAATTTGTATTCTTACATCCATCATTTGAGTGAAAACCACCAAAAAACCACGCGTCAACGCATCGCACTCTGGTCAAAAATCGTCTATCCCGCCGCCTGTCTGGTGATGGTAGTGTTGGCCTTACCCATCGGCTTTTTGCAGCAACGCTCAGGCGGTATCAGCATCAAGATTTTTGCGGGAATCATGATTGGTATCAGCTATCAAATCGTCAACAAAATTTTCGTCCACATCGGTCTGCTCAACGACTGGCCACCCTTTGCCAGCGCCACTATTCCCACCTTTATATTCTTGGCTGGCGGCATCGCTATGTTGGCGTGGATGGAGCATCGTTAGACCTTTACCAGCTTAGTCTTGGCCAGCCTGTCGTGCAAAAAACAGCGCTCTTTATCCAGCCAAGCCCACCAAAACAGCAGCAAGCCCAAAGGGGCAAGCACAAACCTGAGCAGAACCTGCCCTACACCTAAATGCGCACCAGAAGCCGACACCAGCTTGATGTGCCAAGTACGCATGGCCAGCGTTTGCCCGCCATGCTGCCAGAAACCTACAAAATAAGTCGCGCAGATCAGGTAAAGATAGACTTGATGAAAATATCTCAAAGGCGGGATTTCCGCTTTGCCAAAGAACGAGACAAAAACGGCATTCGCGGCGATTAACACTGCCAGCAGTAGCAAGGCATCATAGAGGGCGGAAGCGAGCCGCTTCCATACACTAGGCGTGGTCAATTACCTAAATCGTCTTCAGGTGCTGGTTCCGCACGCAGTTTCTGGCGCTCAGCTTCCGGCAGTTTGTTGTATTCCATCCATAACTGGCGTAGAGCTTGCTGTTTTTCCGGCGGCATAACAGAAAACTTTTGATACTGCTTGCGCGCATTGTCCCGCTCATACGGCGTTTGCCGACTCCAGTCTGAAAGACGCTTTTGCACGCGCTGTTTTTGTTCCGCCGTCATCTTGGGATAATCGCGCGCGATTTGCAGCATTTTCTCACTCTGCCAAGGCCGCAAAGTGTCCCATTCGCCAGCTAATGGCGCTAGCACTTGACGTTCAGCATCGCTCAACTGCGCCCATTTGGGCGTACCGTCGGCGTAGGCTGTAGTGACAGCCATTAACAAGATTATTGCCGCGAGGTAGCTTCTAACCATGTCACAAATTCCTTATCGGCGTAGGCCTCTGGGGGTAATTCAGCGGCCAGTAATTGGCTGTCGGTATCAATGTTGCGTTGGGTATTCCACTGAGAGCCAAGCGCGGCTACCAGCGCCGCCAACAGAATAATCGTCGGTAACCAGAAGCGCGAACCATGCTCGGAAAGTTGTTGCAACTGCTGCCATCCAGCGAGTGCTGGTTGCAGCAAAGCCACACGCTGCGGCCGCCCCATCGCTGCCACGGCCTGTTGACGGCTATCGGCAAGGCGCGCCAAAGTGGTCGCATCCAAATCTTGTGCGCTTTCATCCAACAGTTTTACAATTTTACGTGCCGTGATTTGCTCTTGGTCTGTCACGATTTTATTTGTCATAGTGATACTCCTTTCGCTCGCAGGGTGATGGCGAGCGCATGTACCGCGCGTGAGCAATGGGTTTTAACGCTCCCCTCAGAACACCCCATGATGCTCGCGGTTTCTGCCACGTCCAACTCCTGCCAATAACGTAACACAAAGGCCTCGCGTTGACGCGAGGGCAGCTTGGTGAGGGCTTTTTCTATCAACTTCATGGTCTGTTTTCGGTCTATCTGCTGCGTCGGCTCATTCGTTCCATCATCGTCGCCCGCAAGCGTTTCCAGCGGATCATTATCATCTTCTTCGTTGGAAAACGCCGACAACGGTGTAGTCCATAAATTACGCACTTTGCGGCGGCGAAAAAAATCCAGGATCGCGTTTTGCAAAATACGCTGAAACAGCATGGGGAATTCGCTCGCAGGCTTCTGACCATATTTTTCTGCTAGCCGCATCATGGCATCCTGCACGATATCCAGCGCCGCGTGGTCGTCACGTACTGCGTAAGCAGCCTGCTTAAAGGCACGACGCTCATTTTGCGTTAAAAAATCGGAAAGTTCGTCAGGAGTTGCCATAGTCTTTGAGACCTTAAGTTGCCCGCATCATAGCAGGTGGCAATTTTTGGGTACAATGTTGGCATGACTAAATTTTTGTTATTCGCGGTGATCGCTTGGCTGGTCATTACGCTGCTCAAACGCCAGCAGATTCAACGCCAAAACCCACCACCAGCCGAAAAATCTGACGACATGGTGGCTTGTACAATATGCGCGGTGCATATCCCCAAAAGTGAGGCTATCTCCAGCCAAAATCAATTCTACTGCTCGGAAGCGCACTTTCTAGCACGCAACAAACAAGGTGAGTCCGCGTCATGAAATGGTTTTTGATTGCATGGCTGTTAGGCTCGGTCAGCTATGTGCATTTTCGCGGCCAGGTACGTCATCGGCTGATGAAACAGCTATTCGATCTCTCGGCTTTCATGGCACCCATCAATGTCTTCATGTACGTCTTTTCCAAGGTCAAAGCCAATCCCTACGTGCCTGTCAGCCAATTTCCTGAGTTGGCACCACTAGCAACAAACTGGAAAATCATCCGCGACGAGGCAATAAATTTGCGTGAACAAGAGCGCATCCAAGCGGCGCAGAACAACAACGATGCCAGTTTCAATTCCTTCTTTAAAACTGGTTGGAAGCGCTTTTACTTGAAGTGGTACGATGCAAATCATCCTTCAGCGGCCATCCTCTGCCCCAACACCGTGGCCTTGCTGCGGGATATTCCTACCATCAAAGCTGCGATGTTCGCCGAGCTGCCCCCAGACGGCGTACTCAACCCGCACCGCGACCCTTACGCAGGTTCCATTCGTTATCACCTAGGGCTGGTCACGCCCAATCATGACGGTTGTTACATCAAGGTAGACGGAAAAAACTACAGTTGGCGTGACGGCGAATGCGTGATGTTTGACGAGACCTATATCCACGAAGCGCACAACACCACAGATGTGGATCGCATCATCCTGTTCTGCGACATTGAGCGTCCGATGCGTTTCAAGTGGGCGCAAGCAGTGAATCATTTCCTCGGCAGCACGCTCATCACCGCCGCCAGCTCGCCGAATCAGGAAGGCGACCAAACCGGCCTGTTCAACCGCCTGTTTCATTATGTGTGGGTCATCGGCCAATATCGCCGCCGCTATAAACGCTGGAACCGCACCGCGTACAAGCTCACCAAAGTCGCCTTGATTGCAGGGCTGGTAGCGCTGATCTGGTTTGCCTAAGTCAGCGCAATCACCAAGTAAGTCACATAC
>JANYIK010000082.1 GCA_025362115.1 Methylophilaceae bacterium | reverse complement strand
CTGGGACTGGCTTCCAGCAACCTGACCCAAGGTCACCGCTTTGAAGCTACCAAGCACCCCATAGCACTGCACGATGCCGATAGCTACGTCACGCAACTGGAAACCGAAGGTGCGGTGATTGCCAGTTTTGAAGCGCGCCGTGCCGAAATTGAAAAGCAACTGGCCGCCGCTGCGAACAAGGCCGGAAGAGACTTGCAGCCTATCGAGGATGACGCACTGCTGGACGAAGTGACCGCACTGGTGGAACGTCCCAACGTGCTGATAGGCGAGTTTGACGCTGCGTTTTTAGAAGTGCCGCAGGAGTGTTTAATCCTCACCATGAAGGCCAATCAGAAATATTTCCCGCTGTTAAATGCTGACGGGAGCTTAAGCAATAAATTCCTGCTGGTTTCCAATATTACACCCACCGACCCAAGTGCCGTGATTCAGGGCAATGAACGCGTAGTGCGCCCACGACTGGCGGATGCCAAGTTCTTTTTCGATCAAGACCGCAAAAAGACCTTGGCTGAACGGTTCGGCGGCTTGGATAAAGTGGTGTACCACAACAAGTTAGGCAGCCAAGGCGAGCGCACGCAGCGCGTCGCCAAGCTCGCCAAACACATAGGCGAACAGCTAGGCGGCGCGGTATTAGCAGACTTGGCCGAACAAGCCGCCTTGCTCGCCAAAGTGGATTTACTCACCGACATGGTCGGCGAATTCCCCGAATTGCAGGGCATCATGGGCAGCTATTACGCGCTGCACGAAGGCCTGGCAGCGGACATCGCTGAGGCGATTGAAGATCACTACAAACCGCGTTTCGCTGGGGATGACCTGCCGCGCAATATGGTGGGGACTTGCGTCGCGCTGGCCGACAAACTGGAAACGCTGGTGGGTTTGTTCAAGATAGGCCAAATACCCACCGGGGACAAAGACCCGTTTGCTTTGCGCCGCCACGCTTTGGGCTTGATTCGCATGTTGGTGGAGCAAGAACTGGCGCTACAAGTGGACGATTTACTGGCAACGGCCTCGCATTTATTCAATGACTATCCCGAAGATGCCACTTCGAATCTGCCCGATTTTATTTATGACCGTTTCGCCGGCAGTTTGCGCGACCAAGGTTACAGCCCGCAGGAAGTAGATGCCGTACTCAGTCTGCGCCCACAGGTGCTACATGAAGTGGCGCAGCGTTTAGAAGCGGTACGCGCCTTCTCCACCCTGCCAGAAGCCGACAGCCTGGCCGCCGCCAATAAGCGTGTAGGTAATATCCTCAAGAAAGTGGAAGGCAAAGTACCGCAAAATGCGGACTTGGTGTTGCTGCAAGAAAAGGCTGAAATTGCCCTATATCAAGCGCTGGGAATAGTTAAACCAGAGTCTGACGTGGCGTTTACGCGTGGCGATTACACCACCGCGCTGAAAGCCTTGGCTGGCTTAAAAGCGCCGATAGACGACTTTTTCGAGCAAGTGATGGTGAATGCCGAAGACGAAAAGCTGCGCATGAACCGCTTGGGACTGCTGAATCTGCTGCATCAATCCATGAACCGTGTCGCCGACCTTTCCAAACTAGCCTCATGAAACTCGTCATTTTGGATCGCGATGGGGTCATCAATTTCGACTCCACCCATTTCATCAAAAACCCGAATGAATGGAAACCCATTCCCGGCAGTCTGGAAGCCATCGCCGAGTTAAACCAAGCGGGATTTCGCATAGCATTGGCCACCAATCAATCTGGTATCGGGCGCGGGCTGTTTGACATGGCTACGCTCAACGCCATCCACGACAAAATGCACCGTGCGCTGGCGCAAAGTGGTGGCCGAATAGATGCGCTGTTTTATTGCCCACACGCGACGGAAGACAACTGCAACTGCCGCAAACCCAAGCCGGGCATGATGGAAGAAATCGCACGGCGCTTTGGCACCGACTTGGAAGGTGTACCCAGTGTGGGCGATTCACTGCGCGACTTACAAGCCGGAGTACCTCTTGGAATGAGACCCATGCTGGTGCGTAGTGGCAAGGGTGAGGAAACGCTGGCCGCCGGAGGCTTACCGCAAGGCACAGAAATCTACACCAATCTGGCCGAAGCGGCGCGCGACATCATCAAAAATAGTTGATTAAAACCTCATGAAATTACGGGTTCTGATATTCAACTTGGGCATGTGGCTGATGGTGTTTCCCTACACCCTGCTGGCCTTGTTGCTGATTCCGCTACCAGCGCCCAAGCGCTCTTACATCGTCGCTGGCTGGGCGCGTTTTGTGATGCGCTGGTTGGCACTCACCTGCAATTTGAATTACCGAGTTATAGGCGCACATAACATCCCAAAACATCCTTGCATCATCCTGTCCAAGCACCAATCGGCGTGGGAGACCATCGCCTTCCAAAGCATTTTCCCACCGCAAATCTGGGTGCTCAAGCGAGAGCTATATTGGATCCCATTTTTCGGCTGGGCGCTGTGGGCGGTTGACAGTGTCGCCATCAACCGCGCCGCTGGACGTTTTGCATTAGCCCAAATGGTGGAGCAAGGTAAAGACCGGCTGAAAAAAGGTCTGTGGGTAGTGGTATTTCCAGAAGGCACGCGCACTCCACCCGGACAAAAAGGTAAATACCACATCGGCGGTGCTTGGCTGGCGACGCACACTGAGGCCACCGTCGTTCCGGTGGCACACAACGCGGGCGAATTCTGGGGCAAGAATAGTCTGCACAAAAAGAGTGGCACTATTACCGTCAGCATAGGCAATCCCATCAACGCGGCGAATATGAAGCCAGACGCGCTCAACGCACAAGTTGAGGCGTGGATAGAAGGCGAAATGCCGCGCCTGAGCGAGTATGTTTAACTTGCAACACAGCATTACCATCGCTAGCCGAGAAATCCCCTACACCCTCAAAGTCAGCGTGCGTCGCCGAACGATAGGTATGCGCGTGGATCGTAATGGCTTGACGGTGCATATTCCCAGCCGTATGCCGCGCCGCGAAATCCCCGCCATGTTGCTGAAACACATCGGCTGGATAGAGAAAAAGCTAGATCAATTAGCAACACGACTGGATACAGACCTGCCTGAAATGCAATGGGGACAAGGCGCGGCGCTGAATTATCTGGGGCGCGAGTTAAAGCTGCTACTAAAAATAGGTGGTCTCCGCAGCGTACCGGTAATCAATGGAGATGCCCTGCTAGTCTGTTTGCCGGACCTAAGCAATAGCACCGCCCTCAAACGCAAAGTGCTGAGCTGGCTACGCGCTCAGGCACTGGAGGATTTCACTAGGCGCATCGCGATTGGTGCCGCCCAACTAGGCGTAAAGACCCCACCTATCAAGCTTTCCAGCGCCCATACGCGTTGGGGGAGCTGTAATTCAAAAGGTGAGATACGTCTCAACTGGCGGCTGATACAAGCCCCACCGCACGTCATCCACTACGTCGTCGCGCACGAACTCGCACATTTGAAAGAGATGAACCACAGCGTCCAGTTTTGGGCTTGGGTAGCCAAGTTATGCCCAGATTACAGCGCCCATAGACGCACATTAAAAACACTCTCGCCCAGCTTGCATCTATTGTGATTTTCTAACAGAATAGGTCTCCGGCTTGGGAGACAATAAAACTTCTTAAACTCCCCCCCCCCGCGAACCTATAAAAAATGACGCTAACTATTCGCCCCACTACCGAGAAAGATGCCCCCGCACTCGCCAAGTGCGTGGATGCTATCGCCCATGAGCGCCGTTTTCTAGCCAGCACTGAGGGATTTAGCGTTGTCCAAACGCACGACTATATTGCGACACTGATTATTTACGGCATACATCTGCTATTGTGCGATAACACGAATGTCGTAGGCTGGTGCGATATAACT
>JANYIK010000058.1 GCA_025362115.1 Methylophilaceae bacterium | reverse complement strand
GTGAGTTTGATGTCACTGGTGTTGGCGGTGAACATGTTGGGCGATGCCTTGCGTGACCGGCTGGATGTAAGAAATTAATGCTAGCTGTTATCATCATGCCCCATGATTGCCCCACGCCGCCAATATCGTTATTACGACCTCGTCATGGTGGCGTTTGTGACTGTTCTCGTGTGCTCCAACCTCATCGGTCCCGGCAAAGTCACGCAAATCAGCTTACCGCTTGTTGGCGCGCTGACTTTCGGCGCGGGCATCATGTTTTTCCCTATCTCGTTCATTTTCGGCGACATTCTCACTGAGGTTTACGGTTACGCCAGTTCGCGCCGCGTAATTTGGGCGGGATTCGCTGCATTGACCTTTGCATCGTTCATGGCGTGGGTAATCGTTGCGCTGCCAGCCGCGCCGTTTTGGCACGATCAAGCCGCCTATAATAGCGTCTATGGCTCGACTTGGCGTGTCGCGCTGGCATCGTTGGTAGCCTTTTGGAGTGGCGAATTCGTCAACTCTTATGTACTCGCCAAGATGAAAATATGGACCAAAGGGCGCCGGTTATGGACGCGCACCATAGGCTCTACCATTTTTGGCGAGGCAGTGGATTCTATATTGTTCTTTCCTTTGGCATTTTATGGTTCTGGGGATTTTCCAGATGAGCAGATGCCGATGATTGTTTTGGCACAATTTCTCGCTAAGGTGGGTGTAGAAGTGCTATTCACGCCTGTGACTTACAAAATCGTGGCCTGGCTCAAAGCTGCCGAGCATGAAGACTATTACGATTACAATACTGACTTTAACCCCTTCGCCCTAAAAAATTAGCTTTCTGGAGAATTTATGTCGCTCGGCCCCGTGATGCTGGATGTGGAAGGACTTGAACTTAATGCGGATGATATCCGCCGCTTGCAGCATCCATTGGTGGGTGGGGTGATTTTGTTCGCGCGCAATTACCAATCACCGACGCAATTAAAAGCGCTCACCACCGCCATCCACGAGGTACGCCAGCCACCGTTATTGATAGCCGTGGATCACGAAGGCGGGCGTGTGCAGCGGTTTAAGGAAGGCTTTACGCGCATTCCCGCCATGCGCGAATTGGGCAAAATTTGGGATAAGAATCATAAACGTGCCAAAGAACTCGCCGAGCAAGCGGGCTGGGTACTGGCGGCGGAGCTGCGCGCCTATGGCGTGGATTTCAGCTTTACTCCAGTGCTGGATATAGACTTCGGCAACAGCGCAGTGATTGGCGATCGTGCCTTTCACCGCAATACGGAGGCCATCGCCGCCATCGCTCAGGCGTTGATGTCGGGCTTAAAGCGCGGTGGCATGGCGGCGGTGGGTAAACACTTTCCCGGGCACGGGTTTGTGGCCGCCGATTCGCATACGGAAATACCGGTAGATACGCGCACTTTTGCCCAGATTGAAGCCGACGATTTAGAGCCCTTCCGGCGCATGGTGGATGCTGGTATGCACGCGGTGATGCCAGCACATGTGATTTACCCTAAAGTGGACGAGAAGCCGGCGGGATTTTCCAAGATATGGCTGCATCAGGTGTTGCGTCGTCATTTAGGCTTTAATGGCGTGATTTTTAGCGACGATCTGGCGATGGAGGGTGCGGTAGTGGCGGGCAATGTCACCGAGCGTGCGACGGCAGCGTTTGATGCGGGTTGCGACATGGTGCTGGTGTGCAATCGCCCAGACATGGCAGATGAGTTGCTAGAGTCTTTGGATTTGAAGATTTCAGCAGTGGCGATGGCCAGATTGGCGCGTATGCACGGCCGCCCACATCCGCCCACCATCACAGCGCTACACGAAGACGCCGAGTTCGTGGCAGCAGTAAGAAATACGGCGGCTATAGGCGTTGCCGAAGGCAATCTGCAATTACCTGAGACGTAACAGGAAAATAGTAGTTTTAACTTGATTGTTGGGCGTTAAAGATTTAGTATTAAAGTCATACTTCGTAGCGCTTTTTCCCATTAATAAAGGTGCGCTGATGGCGATTTCGATTTCTAACGTGACTGTGCTTAATAGTGATGGCGTTAATGCCGCTGGCGCAATTGCGCGTCAAGGGTCGGCTCAAGAAATCATCGCTGCCGCAGAAAAAGAAGCGGCATCTCCCACCAGTTCAAATTTTAGTTCCGTATCTCAGATTAGCTCTTCTGGTAAGGCGAGGCTTTCTTTGGAGAGTTTACAAGCGCGCGCTGTTGCTTTGCAGGACTCCAATGTTCCCCCAACGGCAAGTGACTTTAAGGTGGCAGTACTAGGCGTTGTAAGTTCTCTCAATGCGCTTAGCACTGCGCTGACTAGTTCCTTAGCCGAATTTCGCAGTAAGGGATCATTTGCTGCGCGTGCTAAAGAGTTTGTTGACAGCATTACTCCAGCCAAAAAGATTGGCATTGAGAGCCAAGTTAATGGTAGTTTTTTCATCAATCAAAAGCAGTTGATCAAGGCTTTTAATGAGGATGGCAAAGGCGCTTTTGCGACTTTACAGGAATTTACAGCCAAATTTGTGCAAGCTAGGGATGTGCCGCCAGCAGAGAAGCCCAAACAAGCAGATGATACGGAAAAATCCAAAGAGGCGATGCGTCGTGCCGATGCGGCTGCACGTAATCGTGAAGCTGATCGGGCGCAACAAAATCAAGACCAGCAAAGCCAAGTGTCGCAAGTGAATGTTCCAAAACCTGATTCTCAAACCCAGTTGGGGGCTCAACTGGGTTCCGCAAGTGGTTTTACCGCTCAAACTGCTGTCACCAGCTATTTAACCGTCGCTGCGTTGTAGGTCGCGCATAAAATTTCCTCTGGCTTTTGTGCAATTCATACTTGAATTTTTTGTGCGCTTTGGTTACGCTTGCCCCAGAACGCATTGAATTCTTGAATTTGTAATGCATATCAATAAAGTATGCGGTAGAATTTGAAGCAACATTAAGTTTTAGGCTTAACTAACTAAGGGAACCTTCGTCCATGCAGCAAGAATACTTACTCCCAGGCAATACAGCCGCAGCAGATATTGGTGCTCACAAGGTTCTTCGCAATACCTACCTGTTGTTGGGCTTGACCATGTTGCCTACAGTACTAGGTGCTCTGGTCGGGGTCAGCATGAATCTATCTTTCATGGCACAGCACCCTGTTGTGACATTTGTGGGTATGTTGGCGATTATGTTTGGCTTGACGATGGGGATTTCTGCTAACCGCAACAGTGCTTTGGGAGTTGTATTGCTGTTGGCGCTCACTGGGTTTTTGGGCTTGATGCTTGGGCCTATGTTGCAAGTGGCGTTGCACTTAAGAAATGGTGGTCAACTAGTGGGGCTGGCAGCTGGCGGGACAGGGCTTATTTTTATGACCTTGGCGGGCGTGGCTACTGTAAGCAAGAAAGACTTCAGTTTTTTGGGAAATTTCTTGCTGGTGGGCTTGATTCTGCTGATAGTCGCTTCTCTGGCGAATTTGTTTTTTCATATTCCAGCTTTGTCTTTGGTGCTCTCAGGCATCTCCGTGCTGATATTTTCTGGCTATATCCTCTTTGATGTAAGCCGTATTGTGCAAGGCGGAGAGACCAATTATGTGATGGCGACCTTGGCGCTGTACTTGGATATTTATAATTTGTTTGTGAATTTGCTGTCGTTATTGATGGCGTTGCTGGGCGAGCGAGACTAATCGCCCAGATGACTTGCATCACGAATCATGATGGTGTCAGTGCTGACGCAAGTAAAAACTGGCGGCAATGGCTTCACAACGAAGCGGATTGCTTTACAATGGCGATAAAAATGACAACGAGCATTTGTTAGTACAATGGAATCGACAACAATAACTGATGATTTAGAAAATGCTCCTGAGTCGCCCTTGGCTACTTTGAAGCGTAATTTTGAAGAGATGCCACCCAATCGCAGGTTGTTGCTGATGATAGGGGTGGCCGCGTTCGTGGCAATTGTTATCGGCTCGGTAATCTGGTCTAGAGAGCCTGATTACAAGCCTTTGTTCAGCAACCTGTCTGATCGTGATGGCGGCGCTGTCATTGAGTCGCTGCAAAAACTTAATATCCCCTACAAGATGGCAGAAGGTGGCGGCGCGATTTTGGTGCCAGCGGGGTCTGTCTACGATGCACGTCTAAAATTGGCTGCTCAGGGCTTGCCAAAAGGTGGAACCGTCGGTTTCGACTTGATGGACAATATGAAAATTGGGGTGACCCAATTTCAGGAAAATGTAGCTTATCAGCGTGCGTTGGAAGGTGAAATCACACGCACGATTATGGCCATTTCTTCGGTGGAAAGTGCGCGCGTACACTTGGCTATGCCTAAGGAAACGGTGTTTGTCAGAGATCAGCAAAAACCCTCTGCATCTATCTTGGTGAACTTGCATCCAGGCCGTAAATTGAATGAAGAACAGGTGGATGCTATCGTCCATCTGGTTGCCAGTAGCGTACCTGAAATGCCTCCTAAGAGCGTTACCATCGTTGACCAGGACAGCAATCTGCTGACTGGGGAAAAGAAGAAAAATCCGTTTGGTTTGGATTCTCCCGAGATGGAATATACCTTGGGAGTAGAGCAGACCTACGTTAAGCGTATTGAAAATATTTTGGCGGCAATTACCGGTCCCGACAATGTGCGGGCGCAAGTGGCAGTGGATATTGATTTCTCGGAAGTAGAGCAAACCGCAGAAGCGTATAGACCTAATCCGGGCCCAGACCAGTCTGCAATCAGAAGCCAACAAACCGCTGAAACGTTGGGTGATGGCACTGGTGCTGCTGGTGTTCCGGGTGCTTTATCCAATCAACCTCCAGGTGCGGCAACTGCACCTATTACCGTTAGCGGTGCCAAACCTGGATCAACTACTCCTATCGTGCCGTTGCATAAGGAAGCCACGACAAACTACGAAGTCGACAAGACTATCAGCCACGTCAAAAAGCAAGTGGGTGCGGTCAAGCGCTTATCGGTGGCGGTGGTGGTGAACAATAAAGTGAGCAAGGACAAAAAAGGCAGAATGGTTTCTCGCCCGTTTACGCCGCAAGAGTTGACGCAAGTCTATAATTTAACTAAAGAGGCGATGGGTTTTAATGGTGCACGTGGCGATACGTTGAATGTGGTAAATGCTGCGTTTAGCAAAGATGGCACTGAGAAGGAAGAGCTGCCGTTCTGGAAAGACCCAGCGCTGCAGGCACTTGCGTTGAGTATTATGAAGTATCTGTTGCTCGCGGGCTTGGCGCTGTATCTATTACTTGCCGTCATCAAACCGGCCGTGTATAAAACATTGGGAATCCCGACCGAAGCAGAAGTATTGGCGGCCGCTCTGGATGCCGAGCGTATGGCTGAGGAAGAAAGGTTGGTTGAAGAAGCAAGAATTGCTGAAGAAGAAAGATTGGCCATGGAAGCTGCTGCGAATGCAGTTGAGTTTGACGAGAATGGCGTTCCTCTGCGCGCTGGACGTGTCCTTGACTACGAAGAAGAGCTCGCACTATTCCGACAAATGGTTAGGGATGATCCTAAGATTGTGGCCAACGTGATTAAAGACTGGGTGAACAGACAATGAGTGAAGGCGGCATTCGTAAAAGTGCAATTCTGCTCATGAGCGTCGCTGATGAGGCGGTGGCGGCTGAGGTACTCAAGAGCTTGGGACCTGGCGAGGTGCAAAAAGTGGGCATCTCCATGGCAGGCTTAGAAAATGTCACACATGAAGAAATTCGTGAGGTGTTACATGAGTTCCGTAAGGAGACCGAGAATCGTACCTCTCTAGGTATGGGGGCTGATGATTACATCAGAACCATGATGATCCAGGCTTTAGGGGCTGATAAAGCCAACTCTTTACTAGACCGCATTATGACTGGTGGCGACACCAGTGGCATTGAAGGTTTGAAGTGGATGGAAGCTCCTGCAGTTGCAGAACTCATCAAGAACGAGCATCCGCAGATTATCGCGACTATCTTGGTGCACCTTGACCATGATCAAGCCAGTTCCATTTTGGGACGCTTTGTAGAGCGTTTGCGTAACGACGTGATGTTGCGTATTGCTACGCTGGATGGCATACAGCCACACGCTTTGAGCGAGTTGAATAGTGTGTTGACCGAATTGCTTGCGGGTGGTGATCGCGTGAAACGTCAAATGGGTGGGGTCAAAACGGCCGCAGAAATTCTTAACCACATGGGTGGCGGCGCAGAAGTTGATGTTATCAATAATATTAAAGAGTTCGATGCCGAATTGGCTCAGCGCATTCAAGATGAAATGTTTGTATTTGAAGACATTGTTGCCATTGATGATAGAGGTATCCAATTGCTATTGCGTGAGGTTCAGTCCGAAACCTTGGTTATCGCACTCAAGGGAGCCTCTGTTGAATTGCGTGACAAGATATTCAAGAATATGTCAGCACGCGCTTCAGAAATGCTGCGCGATGACCTCGAAGCCAAAGGCCCGGTTCGCCTGTCTGAGGTGGATACTGAACAGAAAGGTATACTCAAGATTGCTCGACGCTTGGCTGATGAAGGTCAGATTATATTGGCCGGCAAGAGCGATGAGAAGTTTTTATAGTGGTTGCAGCAGTACGCGATGCTTTTTGGCATTTAGCTACTTGCGCTTAACCGAGCTGGCAGGAATTTAATGGCCGCCAAATTTATCCAAGTTGAAAACCTGCACGATTATCATCCGTGGAATCCTGCGCGCATTGAACAGAATCAGCCTGTAGTTGAAGAGCTATTGGTTGAAGATGAGGTAATTGAAGAACCCTCTGCTCCTGCTCCGGAATTACCCAGCGCGGACGACATCGGTCGTATTTATCATGACGCGCATAAAGAAGGTTACGAAGCCGGGTTGGTTGAAGGTCTTGAAGCGGGACACACTGAGGGTTATGAGGCAGGTCATGCCGAAGGGCGTGAAGCTGGCTATAGCAAAGGCTATGAAGAGGCGGTGGCAAAAGCAGAGCCTCTGGTGCCACTATTTTCAAGTTTTGCCTCAGCAGTGGAAGAGTTTCGTCAGGAAATTAGCACGGATGTTGTGGCGTTGGCACTGGATGTGGCCAAACAAATGTTGCGTGAGGCTTTGTTGGCGAAGCCTAAATTGTTAATTCCTGTTATTAAAAGCGCTATGGATGGATTGCCGCAGGGTGCAGAGCTACCCCAAATTCATTTGCATCCCCTAGATGCCGCATTGGTACAAGACCTGCTTAAGGCCGAATTGGCACAAGGCGCGTGGAAAATAGTAGAAGACCAGCGTATTGAGCGCGGCGGCTGCCGCATTGAATCCACCACGGCAGAAATCGATGCCACCATGCCAAGTCGTTGGCAACGTATTGCAGCGGCGCTCGGGCAGAATCATACGTGGTTGGAGAATGACAAATAACCCCCCTCACTCTCTTCTGGAGAGTAGTCGCAGCCTAATCGACGATTGCCGAGAGGCGGTGCCGCGCGTGTCTCCTTGGGTAGTGACTGGCAGGCTGACTCGCGTTTCTGGTTTGGTGATGGAGGCGGTGGGCATTAAGGCGCCAGTGGGTAGCGTATGCGATGTTTCTTTACCTGACGGGCAAACCGTAGATGCTGAAGTCGTAGGGTTTTCTGGCGATCATATCTTACTCATGCCTTCTTCTGATGTGTATGGCATACATCCAGGGGCTAAAGTACGGCTATTGGAGGCCGAACCACCACATCCACAACCAGGCCAATCACTAAATGTGTTGCGCAGACGCACTGAAGATAGAGTCAAGCATGTTCCGGTGGGTTATGAGTTGCTGGGGCGCGTAGTGGATGGCAATGGCCGTCCGTTGGATAATCTGGGGTCGCTTAATTTGCAAGAACGCGTACCCCTGCAAAGTCGTCCTATCAATCCTCTCACGCGTGCTCCTATTACCGAAACTCTGGATGTAGGTGTGCGTGCCATCAACGCTTTACTGCCCATAGGGCGAGGCCAGCGCATGGGTTTGTTTGCTGGATCTGGTGTGGGTAAGAGTGTGTTATTAGGAATGATGGCGCGCTACACTTCTGCGGACATCATCGTGGTCGGGCTTATCGGAGAGCGCGGACGCGAAGTTAAAGAATTCATCGAAAATATTTTAGGGGCTGAAGGTATGGCGCGTTCTGTAGTGGTCGCCGCGCCTGCCGATACACCACCATTGTCTAGGTTGCACGGTGCGGCCTATGCTACGGCCATCGCCGAATATTTCCGCGATCAAGGCAAAAACGTGTTGTTGATTATGGATTCGCTCACCCGCTATGCACAAGCACAGCGTCAAATTGCTTTGGCTGTGGGTGAGCCCCCAGCGACGCGTGGATATCCACCCTCGGTATTTTCCAAGCTGCCCTTGTTGGTTGAGCGCGCTGGCAATGGCGCTGAGGGCGGCGGTTCTATCACTGCCTTTTATACGATACTGGTAGAGGGTGATGACCAATTAGATCCCGTTGCGGATGCTACTCGCGCCATTCTTGACGGGCACATAGTGCTATCACGTTCCTTGGCAGATGCAGGACATTATCCCGCAATTGATATTGAAGGTTCGATTAGCCGCGTGATGCCCAATATTTTGACTGAGTATGAACTAGAACTGGTGCGTCGTTTCAGGCAGCGTTATTCACGTTTCCAACGTAGTCGTGACCTGATAAGCGTAGGTGCATATGTGCGAGGTAGCGACCCTGAACTGGATGAAGCCGTAATCATGTATCCAAAACTGGAGATTTTCTTGCGGCAAGCTATCGCGGAACGGGTAGATGTGAAAGATAGTCGTGATCAACTTAATGATTTGTTTGGTGATAAGCTTGGAGCAGCAACGTAATGGCCACCTTTCGCTTACAAATTCTGGTGGACTATGCTGAGGAACGTAGTAAATCAGCAGCAAGAGAAGTACAGCGCATTCGTTCGAAATGGGCGCAAGAAGAGCAGAAAAAACATCAGTTGGAAGGCTATTTGGGAGACTACCGTGTTCGGCTAAATAGTATTGCTACAGGTGGCATGAGTATGGTTACTATGCTAGATTTTAGGCGCTTCATCGCCAAGCTGGAGCTGGCGATTCGCACGCAAGCAGAAGAAATCGTGCGCTGCAAGCAGCAGTGGGAAGTGGCTAAAAAGATGTGGTTGGAACGTGAACGTGAAGTCAAAGCTTATCATGCGTTGCGTACACGCCACGAGCAGGCAGAAGTAGTGAAGGAAGAAAGACAAGATCAGCGCTTGCAAGATGAGTTCGCTCAACTTATGCATAGACGACAAAAAGCAGAACAACCCACACCCTAATCATTTTTGGCACGTAGATTGCTTTGTACTAGGTAATCGTATTGTGAGTGACCAGATGATGGCTAACCTAGCAGTTGCAAATATTCTACCCGTGACCAACGCTTCACCTGCTGCTGCTGCTGCTGCGCTTGCGCCTGATGCTGCGGGGGGGGCTGCCGCAGGCCCCAATGGACAAGGCGTATTCGGGGATTTGTTAGGTAAGCAAATTGCCATGTTGGATCCTAAGTTGCAAGGCATGAGTGCGCTCATTGCAGATGACTCGGCTGATACTAAGTTGGCTGCGGAGGCTGTAGATATGTCTTCCCAAGTGGTTGATCCTGCTTCACTAATTCAGCAATTAGTCCCACTGATTTCTGCAACGCAGCTGACTGATACCCCGCTTAAGAAGTATATCGATGACTCTGATAACGACAAGTCAAAAGTACTTAGCGATGCATCTGCTAGCGTAACTCCAACAGACTTATCCGCAGTGGCGATAGTGGTTCCGGTTGGCAATCTTCCGCCAACTCCTGCCGCTATTACACAGGATACTGGCAAAGAATTGCCGCCAGTAGCAATTAGTGTTTTGCCGACATCTGTAGATGCTACAAAAAATGATCAGGTTTTAGCGACCAATGTTCAGACGGAGACTTCCACTGAATTTAATGCGGCGCTCGCTGCAAAGATGGCAGTTGAAAATTCCAAGCCTGTTGACCCTAATCAAGCAACACAAAATCAATCCCAAGTACAGGCTCAGCAAAATATTTCTACACAAGCACATACTGCCAATGCGGCTCCTGTCAGCGCAGGCATTCCTCAGCAAGTCGGAACCCCGCATTGGGATACCGGTTTGGGTGACAAGGTGGTGTGGATGTTGGGTACAAATATCAAGATGGCGGAGCTGCACTTAAACCCTCCCGCATTGGGTCCACTAGAAGTACGTATTAGCATGTCTGATGGACAGGCCAATTTATCGTTTATGACGCAACATAATGCGGTGGGCGAGGCCATTGAATCTGCAAAATCACGATTGCGTGAAATGATGGGTGATAGTGGCGTGAACATGGGGAATGTTTCGGTGAACGTGGGCTCGTTTGCACAACAGCAACAACAGCAAGCTCAGCAGCAAAACTCGCAAACTCCTTCAGATAGTAAGTCAGCTACTGACATTACTTGGTTGCCAGAGGGTGAAACAGCCCAAAGCGTTACGACCACTGTACAATCCTTACAGGATAGGGGCTTAGTTGATTTATTTGCCTAGCTAGTGAATATTGTGGTGATGTAGCATGATTAAAAGAATTATAGAATCAATCAAACTACTTGTTTTTTGCGGGATTTGAGTTTATAAACTGACCTAAGGATGTTACTAGCAGTGCCTTTGAGTGAGTTAACTTAACTTCGATTGGAGTCATGAGTATGGCCAAAGACGGAAATATGGAGGTTGCTATGCCAGCTGCACCAAATAAAAATATGCTAATGATAGTCATCGCGATTGTGGTGGCGGTGGCTATTGGCGCAGGTGCTGCCATGATGATGGGTGGCGGTAAAAAGAAGCATAAAAAAGCCGATACGGAGGAAATGGACGATTCTGTGCCAGTGCCAACGGTGGTGTTCAAGGATGAGTTCATCGTGAATCTGATGTCTAGCGATGGTGCTGGTGGTCATTTCATGCGTGTGCCTAAGGTGGAATTGGAAGTGTCTGGTGAGTCTGCCGCTGCAAAGGTCGAAGCTAATCGCTCAAAAATTAGTGATCGTATTAGCAGCGCGTTACGTAGTAAGACCATGGAAGATATGTTGAAGCCAGGTAGCGACAAACAGCTAAAAGACGATTTACGTAAAGTGATTAACGAGACGCTGTCTAAAGATGGCGACTACCGCGGGGTTAAAGAAGTCATACTCCCCGGCTCATTTATCGTGCAGTAAACAACGAAGTCAACAAAGAGAGAAGCTAATGGCTGACGATATTTTATCTCAGGACGAAGTTGATGCCCTTTTACGGGGCGTTACCGGAGATGTAGACGTTGATGCGTCAAGCGATGACGAGGCCGCCGGCATCAAGTCGTACAATCTTGCCAGTCAAGATAGAATAGTCCGTGGGCGCATGCCTACTATGGAAATTATTAACGAGCGGTTTGCCCGTTATTTCCGCCAAGGCTTGTTCAATTTCACTCGCCGTACTGCTGAGGTCTCTGTTGGGCCGGTCAAGTTGATGAAGTACGCTGAGTTCATACGTAACCTGCCAGTGCCAACTAATCTCAATCTCATGCATATGCACCCCTTGCGTGGGACTTCCTTGCTGATTTTTGATCCAAATTTTGTATTTCTGGTAGTGGATAACTTGTTTGGTAGTGATGGTCGCTTCCATATGCGTGTGGAAGGCCGAGATTTTACGCCAACAGAGCAGCGCATCACCAAAAACCTTCTGGATGTTGCAACCGACTCGTTGAAGCGCGCATGGGAGCCAGTGTATCCGATTGAATTTGAGTATATACGTTCAGAAATGAATACTCAGTTCGCTAATATCGCCAACCCAAGCGAAGTGGTGGTGAGTACTACGCTCAATATCGAGCTGGGTTCGGTGGGTGGTGCATTCCACATCTGTATGCCCTATGCTATGATTGAACCGATTCGTGATCAGCTCTACGAAGGCATGCAGGGTGAACGCATGGAGGCTGATCAGCGCTGGATTGATTTCTTGTCCAGCCAAGTACAGGGTACGGACATTCATTTGGTTGCAGACTTGAGCAAAGCGGAATTGACGGTGCGCCAGTTGCTGGCGATGAAGATAGGGGATGTGATTTCGTTGGATATGCCTGAGAGTGTCAGGGCACATGTAGAAGGAATTCCAGTTTTGGAATGTGGTTATGGCATACATAATGGCCAATATGCGCTCAAAGTAGAGCGCTTTTTGACGGCTGAAGACACAATATACATTTAGTGGGGTGGCTAAGATGGCAGAAGAAAATACAGTAAAAGACGACGACGCTGGTAACGAACAGTTCACTGCGGACGATTGGGCATCCGCTATGGCTGAGCAAGGCGATACTGAAGAGGCTGCTCCTATGGCGAAAGAGGCGCCTGCTGGGGTATTTGGCAGCATTAACTCTGATTCTAGTATGAGTCCTGAACTAGCCAAAAATCTTGATTTGGTGATGGATATCCCAGTTCAATTGACCGTAGAATTAGGACATACCCGTATGCCAATTCGTAATCTGCTGCAATTGGCGCAAGGCTCTGTGGTGGAATTGAATGAGTTGGCAGGTGAGCCACTGGATGTCTATGTGAACCGTTGCTTGGTGGCACAGGGCGAAGTAGTGGTTGTGAATGAGAAATTTGGTATTCGTTTAACTGACATTATTACTCCATCAGAGCGCCTGAAAAAAATCCGATGATGTTGGTATGTACTTGGATATGCCGCAGCTTTGTTGCGGCATTTTCATGTCTGCTATTCCCCGCTTTAAGTTTTGCTGCTGACATACAACAGCAATCATCTCTCCCTAGTCCCACTACAAGTATTTTGCAAATGCTCTTCGCACTAGGGCTGGTTTTAGCTTTAATCGCGGGGATGGCGTGGTTACTTAGGCGCTTGGCACCTGGCCAAATAGGCAACGCCGGTGATCTACGAGTCGTGTCAGCGGTGGCTGTAGGTGCAAAAGAGCGTGTAGTATTGGTGGATGTGGGTGATACGCGGTTGGTGCTTGGGGTGGCTCAAGGACAGGTGGTGTGTCTACATCAAATGCCGCGCCCTGAAGATTCTGGCACAATATCGCATGAGACAGCTATGCAACCTTTTGTGGATAAGCTCCGAGAAATGATTTCTGCGCGCAAGGAACCCAAGTGAAGCATACACGCTGGTTATTATTTGTTTTAGGCTTGCTGTTGCCAGTCGCGGCATTTGCTGAGAAGGGTATTCCCGCTTTTATTAGCACGCCAGGTGCTGCGGGTGCTGTGAATTACTCTCTCTCTCTCGAAACTCTCATCCTGCTCACAGCGCTGACGTTCCTTCCCGCTGCTTTGCTTATGATGACCTCGTTTACCCGTATCATCATCGTTCTAGCGTTGCTGCGTCAGGCTTTGGGTACTCTACAATCGCCACCTAATCAGGTGCTAGTTGGTTTGTCCTTGTTTTTGACGCTATTTGTCATGAGCCCGGTGTTAGACAAGATTTATGTACAAGCGTATCAGCCATTTACGGAAGATAAACTCAATATCATGCAGGCTTTAGAGAAGGGTTCGGAGCCACTCAAGGATTTTATGCTGCACCAAACGCGTAAGGAAGACTTGGCATTGTTTGTGAAAATTGCCAAGATTCCTCCAATACAAGGGCCAGAAGCGGTGCCATTAAAGATTTTGGTGCCAGCGTATGTGATTTCAGAGCTTAAAACAGCGTTCCAGATTGGGTTTATCATTTTCCTCCCATTCCTGATCATAGACTTGGTGGTGGCTAGTGTGCTAATGGCGATGGGGATGATGATGTTGTCGCCGGTGACGATATCTTTTCCATTCAAGCTGATGTTATTTGTGTTGGTAGATGGTTGGACTCTTATCATCGGTTCTTTGGTGCAAAGTTTTTACGTATGATGACCACCACTACAGTGCTTACCATTGTCGAGCAAGCGCTCGAGGTGGGGGTGCTGATATCTGCGCCTATGCTGCTTGCGGCATTATTTACTGGCTTGCTGGTTAGCTTGTTTCAGGCGGCTACGCAAATCAATGAAATGACTTTGTCGTTTATTCCCAAGTTACTGATACTGGTGTTAGTCCTCATCGTTGGCGGGCCTTGGATGTTGGGGCTGATGATGGACTATATGCAACGTCTTTTCACCAGCATTCCTAATCTGATAGGCTGAAAACGCATACAGCGACGCTATGTTTAATGTTAGCTCACTGCAGTTGCACACATGGCTAGCAGAGTTCATGTGGCCGTTTTGTCGTATTCTTGCATTACTGTCAACTGCACCATTGTTTAGTGCGCGTGGTATCCCTGGTCATGTCAAGGTTTTGACGGCATTTGTTGTTACCATCCTAGTCGCCCCATTGTTACCCGCTATGCCTAATGTGTCACCCGCGTCGGCTTATGGTCTGCTGATAGTTGCGCAGCAAGTCCTTATCGGCGTTGCTATGGGCTTGGCCATCCGCTTGTTATTTATGGCTTTTGAAATGGCAGGACACATTATCGGTCTACAAATGGGCTTGGGATTTGCTACCTTTTTTGACCCGCAAAACGGTACGCAAGTCCCTTTGGTGGGTCAGTTCATGACCATTATGGCCATGCTATTGTTTCTATCGCTAAATGGACATCTGCTGGTGATCAATGCACTGGTATCAAGTTTTGAGACAATACCGATAGGAGCCAATATGGCCTCTTGGAGTCTTAGGGCTTTGGTGTTGTCCGCGGCCAATATGTTTGCTTGGGGTATGCAGCTTGCTATGCCCGTCGTAGGGGCATTGATGTTGGTGAATGCGGCTTTAGGTGTGCTTACGCGAGCATCTCCACAACTCAATATTTTCGCAGTAGGCTTTCCGCTCACCATGGGGGTTGGATTTGTGATTTTAGGGATATCTATTCCTTACTTCTTGCCGTTGTTCGATGGCATGTTGAATCAATCAATAGCCTTGATGCTAAAAATCGCAAGGCCTATTCCATAAATATTTTGCACCAAGTATGTGCCCTATGACGGTGCGTTGCACATAAATGGTGCATTAAACTCTCTCTTGTTCGTTATGATCCACATAAAAACATAGGCTTATATGCTTGGCTTGAATGTTGCTTAATAACCCAAATATTTTTGGAGACCAATATGGAAACATTTAAATCAGCTAGTGACACCTTATTTATTTTGCTTGGCGCCATCATGATATTGGCTATGCACGCAGGATTTGCTTTCCTCGAGGTGGGTACTGTGCGTCGTAAAAATCAAGTAAACGCATTGGTTAAGATTTTGGTGGATTTCTCAGTTTCTACCATTGCCTATTTCTTTATTGGCTACGGCATCGCTTATGGCATCAATTTTATACACGGCGCGGATGCGCTGGCAGCCAAGAGTGGTTACGAGCTAGTCAAGTTCTTCTTTTTATTAACTTTTGCCGCAGCAGTTCCCGCTATTGTGTCTGGCGGAATCGCCGAACGTATGCGTTTCAACCCACAATTGGCAGCTACCTTTCTGCTAGTCGGCTTCATCTATCCATTTTTTGAAGGCATCGCTTGGAATAATCATTATGGTATTCAAGACTGGCTGTTGGCCAATACCGGTGCCAAGTTCCACGACTTTGCCGGCTCTGTGGTCGTGCACGCGATGGGCGGTTGGATTGCGCTAGGCGCGGTGATATTGCTGGGGGCTAGAGCCGGGCGCTATGGCAAGGACGGTCGTTTGCATGCTTTCCCTCCTTCCAACATCCCTTTTTTGGCGTTGGGGGCATGGATACTCACGGTTGGTTGGTTTGGGTTTAACGTGATGTCGGCACAAACATTAGAAGCAGTTTCAGGCTTGGTCGCCATGAATTCCTTGATGGCTTTGGTCGGTGGTACTTTGGCGGCTACTGTGGTGGGCAAGAACGACCCTGGGTTCGTCCATAACGGCCCTTTGGCGGGCTTGGTGGCGATATGTGCTGGCTCTGACGTGATGAACCCATTGGGTGCGTTGGCCACCGGAGTCATCGCCGGTGGATTGTTTGTTTGGGCGTTCACCTTGGTGCAAAATCGCTGGAAGATAGACGATGTGTTGGGTGTGTGGCCACTGCATGGTCTATGTGGCGCGTGGGGTGGTATTGCGGCCGGTATTTTTGGCTTGAAAAGCCTAGGTGGCATGGGTGGGGTTACTATCGGCGCACAGGTTTTGGGTACGTTGTTGGGAGTTGCAATTGCCTTGATTGGTGGTTTCCTAGTCTATGGCGTGCTTAAAGCTTTGATCGGTTTGCGTCTGGATGCAGAGGATGAATTTAATGGCGCTGATCTAGCCATACACAAAATCAGCGCCACTCCTGGCTCTGGTGAGGAGTGAGAGCTAGCCCTGAGTTTTCATCTCAGGGCGATAAATCTGGGCGTTATTTCTGCCCTCTTTCTTAGCGTAGTACATCGCAGTATCTGCATTAACCATCAGCGTTTTGTCATCGTCGCCATGTTGCGGGTAGATGGCGATGCCAATAGAAGATGAGATGTGTATAGTGTGCGGCCCAATCTGAAACTCTTGGTTGAGCGCCCCCAGAATTTTCTCTGCGACGACAATTGCATCCTGCTCGCTTTCTATCAAGGGTAGTAGCACAACAAACTCATCCCCACCTATTCTAGCCACTGTGTCAGAGGCACGCATACAGAGTTGCAGACGTTGCGCGACTTGCTTGAGAAGTGAGTCGCCTACTTCATGTCCCAAGGTGTCATTTACTGGTTTGAACTTATCAAGATCCAAAAACATCAGTGCCAGCTGCGCTTTTTCGCGTTTGGCATACGCTTCTGCTTGTTTCAGACGGTCAGCAATCAATCCGCGATTGGGCAGTTGGGTGAGCATGTCAAACTGCGCCAAATGTCGTAGTTGCTCCTCCATATTCTTACGTTCCGTGATGTCGGCGTGAGTGCCTATCATGCGAAGTGGCTTGCCGTCTTTGTCGCGGCTCACCACCATGCCGCGTGATAATGCCCATTTCACTTGGCCATTCTTGCACAGCACGCGATGTTCATTGATGTAGTGTGTGGTTTTGCCCGCCAGATAAGCATCAACATCCGCTTTAACTCTTTCTCTGTCGTCGTGTTGGATGCGTTCTACCCAAGCCACCATACTTTTTTTTACGTCTTGGTTGGTGAACCCGTACATCTCGATGTAGCGTGGCGAAAGCTCCACCTTGTCGTTTTCTATATCCCAGTCCCACACGCCGTCGCCAGCGCCTTCAAGGGCGAATTTCCAGCGTTCTTCGCTGGTACGTAGGGTTTTAGTGAGCATTGCGAAGCGGAACGCAATGAAACCGAGCGGAGCAATGATAAGCAAGGAAAGGAAAAATAGCATGAACGTGATTATGGCGTTGAAACGCCATTGCATCAATCTTTTTTGAGCTTGGATAAGCTATCATTCCGTATGTTAAAAAATGCTGTAAAAAAAGTAGTCATTATCCCCGCCGCCGGGCGTGGCAGTCGCATGGGTGGGGCAATCCCCAAACAGTTTTTACCCTTGCTGGGTAGGCCTCTAATCCAACATACTTTGGAGGTTTTTTCCAGACATGATTTAGTGACAGAAGTCGTAGTGGTTTTGGCAGCGGATGATGAGAGCTTCGGTCTTCCACCCAAGTGCCGGATTTTGCGCTGCGGTGGCAATACCCGTGCGGCAACCGTATTGAATGCCCTGCACGCGATTGCTCTAGCACAGGATGATTGGGTACTCGTACACGACGCGGTTCGTCCTTGCTTGACCCATGCTATGCTTGACCATCTGTTTTCAGTGTTGTCCGAGGACAAAGTTGGCGGATTGCTAGCACTTCCATTGGCTGACACCCTCAAACGGGGCGATGCGGAGGGTCGCGTAGCTGATACCGTGCCGCGCAATGGCTTGTGGCAGGCGCAAACGCCGCAGATGTTTCGTTATGGCCTGCTTACGCAAGCGCTGGAAACATTAGGCACGGCCACACCCACCGACGAAGCGCAGGCGGTAGAACATCTGGGGTTTGCACCTAAATTGGTGACAGGTGACGCGCGTAATCTTAAAGTTACCTATCCGCAGGATTTGGCATTAGCAGAACTTATTTTAAGGAGCATGAATTGATACGAATTGGCCACGGTTTTGACGTGCACGCGCTGGTTGCTGGACGCAAATGCATCATAGGTGGGGTGGAAATCCCGTTTGAGAAAGGCTTAGATGGTCATTCTGACGCTGATGTCCTGCTGCACGCGGTTTGTGATGCGCTGTTGGGTGCGGCTGCTTTGGGCGACATCGGTAAGCATTTCCCCAATACCGACGCACGTTACAAAGACATCAATAGCCGCGAGTTGTTGCGCCACGTGGCAAATCTGCTGAAACAAAAAGGCTTCAAGGCGAGCAATATAGACGCTACCGTCGTTGCTGAAGCACCTAAATTGGCACCACACATTGCCAAGATGTGTACCATTATTGCGGCAGATGTAGGCTTGGATGTATCGTGCGTTAACGTTAAGGCTACTACTACTGAACGTCTAGGTTTTACGGGTCGCGGTGAGGGCATTGCGGCAGAAGCTGTGTGCCTGATAAGTGAGTTCGTGACTGGTTTTAAGCAGCTTTAAGTAGCACCAATACCGCGCCACCACCGCCATCTACCCGTCTTGCTTGGCAATAGGCGATGATCTCGTCGCGCTGTATCAACCAGCCGCGCAGCTTGTTTTTTAACACAGGTTCGCGGTTTTTCGAGCCCAAGCCTTTGCCATGAATGATGCGTACGCAGCGCACGCCTTTGCGCTTGCACTCACTCAAGAACTGCGCGGTATAGCTGCGCGCTTCTTCTACCTGTAAGCCATGCAGATCAAGCTCTGCTTGTGTCACCCAATGGCCGCGACGTAGTTTCTTCAAAATATCGGGGGAATGCCCTTCGCGTAGGTAGAGCAACTCTTCGCCGCTTTCTATCTCGTCCGCGGGGTAGTAGCTATCAGACAGTGAGTCTTTGAGTGCTTGCTGTTCGTCGCGTATGGATTGGCGTGGAATTGGACGTGGTGGCTTGGGGCGTAGTAATACCCGCGTGGATTTTAGTGGTTTGGCATCTTTGACCGCATCACGGAAGAGCGCGGTTTCGTCGTTCGCCACAACAGATTAGCCCAGATTGTCCAAATAACGCTCAGCGTCCAGTGCGGCCATACAGCCGGTTCCAGCGCTAGTCACTGCTTGCCGATAGATGTGATCTTGCACGTCACCGGCGGCGAATACCCCGGCGATGCTAGTGGCGGTAGCGTTGCCAGCACGTCCAGCTTGGGTGATGATATAGCCGCCCTCCATCTCCAGTTGGCCTGCGAACAAGTCGGTATTTGGCTTATGACCGATAGCGATAAATACACCCGCAAGAGGAATGTTTTTAGAGGCACCAGTTTGGACATTTTTCACGCGCATTCCGGTCACGCCGCTGGCATCACCCAGAACTTCATCTAGTGTGGAATTCAATTCCAGTGCAATTTTCCCCGCCGCGACCTTGTCCATCAATTTGTCTATCATGATGGCCTCGGCCTTAAATTTGTCGCGGCGGTGCACCAGAGTGACTTTGCTAGCGATATTGGCTAGATACAGTGCTTCTTCCACTGCGGTATTGCCGCCACCGATAACTGCGACTTCTTGATTCTTATAAAAGAAACCATCACAGGTGGCGCAAGCAGATACACCCTTGCCCGCGAAGGTTTCTTCCGAGGGTAGTCCTAGATATTTAGCTGACGCGCCGGTGGAGATGATGAGCGCATCGCAAGTGTATTCGCTATTGTCGCCAATCAGCCGTATCGGTTTCTCACGCAAATTCGCGGTATGGATATGGTCAAAAATAAGCTCGGTGTTAAAACGCTCGGCGTGCGCTTGAAAGCGCGCCATCAGATCGGGTCCCTGCACGCCGTTGGCATCCGCAGGCCAGTTATCTACGTCGGTGGTAGTCATCAATTGCCCACCTTGCGCGATACCGGTAATCAACACCGGCTTAAGGTTGGCGCGTGCTGCGTAGACGGCAGCAGAATAGCCCGCAGGGCCGGAGCCAAGAACGAGTAAGCGGGCGTGTTGGGTGGGCATGCAATTCTCCAAATGATTATGCTGAATAAGTGCTGAATAAGTGCTGAATTTTAACCGAAAGGCACCATCCTGTCAGACAGCGATAGCGACAGCACTGATATAATTGGGGTGATTTTTGTTAATTAAAGTTTAGGCAAAACCCAACATCAATATGTTTTTCAACAAAACCCCCGCCACGACGACGAATACTCGCAATACTGAGCGCTCAACCAAGCTGCTGCGCGAGTCTAAATGGTTGGCGCAAGTGGTCGCAGCCTTGTTCTTGGCGGCTATTCTATACACATTCAATCCTGCCGATCCGGGCTGGTCGCACAGTAGCGACAACACAGCCATCCACAATTTTGGTGGGTTGTTGGGAGCCTATGCATCTGACATTTTGCTCTATCTGTTTGGCTTGTCAGCGTGGTGGTTGGTGGCTATGGTGCTGATGAGCGCGTGGTGGGCTTACAAGAGCTTGGAAAATGTGAGCCTGGTGGATAAGCCGATGGCATTTTTCCATTGGTGCGGCTTTGCGCTGTTGTTGGCCTCTTCATCCGCATTGGAAGCCTCACACCTAAAGAGTTTGCATGCGGCACTGCCGCTAGCACCAGGCGGTATGCTAGGTGAGGTCGTTGATGGTGGCGTGCTACAGGTATTGGGATTTGCCGGTGGCACTTTGGGCTTGTTGCTGACTTTCGCCATCGGCTTCAGCTTGTTTACTGGTGTGTCTTGGCTCACCATCGTCGAGAAGCTGGGTGGTGGCTTGGAATGGACGTATTTCTTCATCAAAAATAGTTGGCAAGACTGGCAAGATCGCAAGCTAGGTCAAATGGCTGAGCAGCAACGTGAAGAGTTTGTGGAAGAAGAACGTAAACGCGTGGAAGACCGTCCGCCGGTGGTAATCGCAGCGCCAGTGTTGGAAGTCCCCAAGAGTGACCGTATAGATAAAGAGCGGCAAAATCCTCTATTTGATAGCTTGCCGGACTCGCCCTTGCCGCCGCTGCACCTGCTGGATAAGCCACAAGCCGTGGTGGAAGTGCAGAGTGAAGAGACGCTGGAATTTACTTCACGTCTGATAGAACGCAAGCTGATGGACTTCAACATCGAAGTGAAGGTTCTCGCCGCGCTACCCGGCCCGGTGATTACGCGCTACGAGTTCGAGCCGGCGGCAGGCATTAAGGGTAGCCAGATTACCAATCTCGCCAAAGACTTGGCACGCGCACTGTCGGTGACCAGCGTGCGCGTGGTGGAAACGATTCCTAGCAAGAGTTGCATGGCGCTGGAAATCCCCAACCCCAAACGCCAAACTGTGAGTTTGTCCGAGATACTGGGCAGCCAAGCCTACGCCGATATGAGTTCGCCGCTAACGATGGCCTTGGGTAAGGATATCTCCGGCAATTCTTCGGTGGCTGACCTTGCCAAGATGCCGCACGTGCTGGTGGCGGGAACAACGGGTTCGGGCAAGTCTGTCGCCATCAATGCCATGATCCTGAGTTTGTTGTATAAGGCCGATGCTAGCCAGGTGCGCTTGATTCTGGTTGACCCAAAAATGCTGGAGCTCTCGGTGTATGAAGGCATTCCACACCTGCTAGCCCCGGTGGTGACCGACATGCGCCAAGCCGCCAACGCACTCAACTGGTGTGTCGCGGAGATGGAAAAGCGCTACAAACTGATGTCCACCTTAGGGGTGAGGAATTTAGCTGGGTACAACCAAAAAGTGCGCGAAGCACGCAAGAGTGGTACTCCATGGACCAACCCATTTTCACTCACACCAGATAATCCGGAGCCACTGGAAGACTTGCCCATGATAGTCGTGGTGATAGACGAACTCGCCGACATGATGATGGTGGTGGGCAAAAAGGTGGAAGAGCTTATCGCGCGCTTGGCGCAAAAGGCGCGTGCGGCGGGCATCCATCTCATCCTCGCCACCCAGCGTCCATCAGTAGACGTGATTACTGGCTTGATCAAGGCCAACATTCCGACCAGAATAGCTTTTCAGGTTTCCAGCAAAATAGATTCGCGCACCATCCTTGACCAAATGGGCGCGGAGGCCTTGCTCGGCCAAGGCGATATGTTGTATCAGCCCCCCGGTGGCGGTTATCCTACACGGGTACACGGCGCGTTTGTGTCTGACAGTGAAGTGCATCGCGTAGTGGAATACCTCAAGGCGCAAGCGGGCGAGCCCAACTATATCGAAGGTATATTGAGTGGCACGGAAGAGAGCGCTGAAGGTGGTGAGGCGCTTGAGAGTGGAGATGAAGCCGACCCGCTGTATGACGAAGCCGTGGCTATCGTCATGAAGTCACGCCGCGCTTCTATCTCGTCGGTGCAACGTCATCTACGCATAGGCTACAACCGCGCAGCACGGCTGATAGAAGACATGGAACGCGCAGGACTGGTATCGGCTATGCAGTCTAATGGTAATCGCGAAGTACTGGTCAATTCCTCAGCAGAATAATGATGTTTAGAAAATTACTGGTGCTAAGTTTGTTGTTCGCCGGTCAGGCTCACGCTGACCCGGTGCAGCGTCTCAAAGCCTTCTATCAATCCACCCCTGCCATGAAATCACAGTTCAAACAGACGGTGCTGGATAAGAGTGGGCGCAAGGTGCAGGAGGTGAGCGGGGTGATGCAATTGTTGCGTCCGGGCAGATTCCGCTGGGACTACCAGAAACCCTATGTACAGTTGATTATTGGAGACGGAAAAAAGGTGTGGCTGTACGACCCTGAGTTGAGTCAAGTCACGGTGCGTACCTTGGACAAGATTCTAGGTTCTAGCCCGGCGGCCTTACTGGCGGGGAATCTGGAAGTCGAGAAGATTTTTGACCTCAAAGACATCGGCAAGCAAAACGATCTGGAATGGGTAGAAGCGACACCCAAAGATAAAGATGGCGGTTTTGAAAAGGTTTTGCTGGGTTTCAAGGGCGAGCAACTGGCCGAGATGGAACTGCACGATAACTTCAACCAAACCACGGTGGTAGAATTTATCAATCTGGAGCGCAACCCCAAGTTGTCACCCAAGGCATTCAATTTCAAACCGCCCGCTGGAGTAGATGTGGTGGGGGATTAGAAACTTGGAAACAAATAAAAAAGGGCGTTAAGCCCCTTTTTATTGGGACTTATATACTTAACTTCTTGGGAGTAGAAAATGTGGTTCGATACATTCTCCGTTCGTCCTGAGTAAGCGGCGAAGCCGCTATATCGAAGGATACGAACGGAGAACACTCACCACGAACGGGGGATTCTATGGTTAAGAAGGTCAAGTATATAAGCCCCTTTTTATTTGCCTGGAAATGCCCAGTTTAGCTGGTGTAGCAGCCAGAACCGCTAGTGTCGCCCTTACCTTTTTCGTCCTTACCTACACCAGGAACGTCGGCGGGTTTGGCTGGCAGTATGATAGGGGTAGCCGATTTAGAAGAAACAAAGCCAAATGCGCCGGCACCAAAGTCTAGATTTCCTGCGTCAGTCTTGGCGTTGATGATACCGCTGATGACGCTCAGATATAGGCCATTGGCAGTCTTGCCGCAATTATTCTTACACATGGCCGCGCGGTAGTCTGTACCGCGAATACCGATGGTAGCCGTTTCGGTGTTGAGCTTGTAAGCATCACGGTTGCCACGTTTGCCCACCAGGCCAGTAATGCTACGCAGACCACCTTTAACCAGGCTGAACACCAAGCTATCGTCTTTGGGTTTGGCTTCGTCAAAGCCGTATTGATCTATCTTGACGCTGGTGTCCGGTTGTAGCGTCAGTTCACCGCCATCGGTGAACTTGACACTGGCATAACTGCCTTTGGCTGTGGTGATGACTTCGCCTACTTCGAGCTCGGAGTTTTTCGACAGCGCGCGGATGCTGCCATCCACACGCTGTGCAGAAACGGCACCACTGAGGTTTTTCACTACCGCAGTACCGGCAGCGTTCGCCAGTTGTGGGGCAGCCAAGCCCAGCACGAGTAGGGTTAGAGTTGCTAAAGATGCGTAGTTTTTCATGATTCTGTTCCTTTTATTGAGTTCATTGCCTCATCCACCCTTTGCCCAACCCCCTGTCAGGAGAGGGGGAGAGCGTTAAATCAACCACATTCTTTGGGTTTAACTGTACCACCCTTACCGTTGTCACCCTCATCTTTACTATCATCCCCAAAGAAGGCATCGGCCGTCGTCTTGTCTTGCAGTATGGAAGTCGCGGCGGTTGTGCTCTTCACAATCTGGTCTTTGGTTACTTGCTTGGTGATAGGAGTGATATCGCTTTGTGTCAGCACCGCATATCGCACAAAGGTGTTATCACCTATGACGCCAGGGCTACTTAGGACAAAGATACCGGTACCGCTGTTAAGGGCAGACTGGAAGGAATTTGCCACACCATCCACCACAAAACCGTTGGCCGTCAACATGGGGAAGTCCATAAACAGGGTTTTGTTTGAATTTACATCAATAGAGGCTATGCCACCATACTTGCTGGCGCCGCCGGAAGTCAGGTTCAAATGACCACCTATGGTCAGGAAGGCCTCATCTCCTACACTCAGTAAGGCACTGCCATAACCAGCAGCGGTGATATTCATGTCACCAGCCACAATGATGTCGGCTACGTTGTTGGCTTGAATGCTCGAAGAGCCGCCGTAGCCCGCCGCGTTGATATTGAGTGCGCCAGTGATGATGCCCACTCTATCTGCATGAATACTACTGCCCGAATTGATATTGACCGCCCCATTCTTGGCGAATTTCAGGAAATTGGCTATCTGACTCGGTGAACCACCCACTGCACCGAGATTACCCACATAGTTAATGGCAACATTATTACTGTCGCCACCATAGAGGCTATTAGCCTGCAGGTAGCTACCGTTATTCAAGCTCAC
>JANYIK010000051.1 GCA_025362115.1 Methylophilaceae bacterium | reverse complement strand
CCTTTTTGTTCTTTAGAAACATTACGCTCTTTGAAAGAAAATTATGCAAAGTCAAAAAATCCGTATTCGTCTGAAAGCCTTTGATTATCGTTTGATAGATCAATCCGCTCAGGAAATCGTAGAAACCGCTAAACGTACCGGTGCTGTGGTTAAAGGTCCGGTGCCGTTACCAACTCGTATCGAGCGTTTCGACATCCTGCGTTCACCGCACGTCAACAAGACTTCGCGTGACCAGTTTGAGATTCGTACTCACTTGCGTTTGATGGACATTCTTGATCCTACTGATAAAACAGTGGACGCATTGATGAAGTTGGATTTGCCTGCGGGCGTGGATGTAGAAATTAAGCTGTAAAGAGTATTGTAATAAGGTTGTAATTTATTGAGGGCTTCGATATAATCGCGCCCTTTCGCAAACAGTGTCGGTCAATTGTAATCGGCTCTTAAATTAAAATAAGGAAACGATCATGAGCTTAGGGCTTGTAGGTCGCAAGGTGGGTATGACCCGCGTTTTTACCGAGGATGGCATGAGTATCCCGGTGACGGTGCTGGACGTTTCGCCCAACCGTGTGACTCAGATCAAAACTCAGGACAGTGACGGCTATACTGCCGTTCAGGTCACTTTCGGCGAGCGTCGCGCGAGCCGTGTCACTAAGGCAATGGCTGGACACTTTGCGAAGGCGGGCGTTACCGCTGGTCGCGGCGTGATGGAGTTCCCGGTTGATGCGAAAGCATTGGCTGAACTCACCGCTGGCGGACAAGTCACCGTTGAAACTTTTCACGCAGGTCAAATCGTAGACGTGACTGGCACTACCCAAGGTAAGGGCTACGCCGGTGTTATCAAGCGTCACCATTTCTCGTCTAACCGTGCTTCTCACGGCAACTCCAAATCGCACAATGTACCTGGCTCAATCGGCATGGCACAAGATCCTGGCCGAGTGTTCCCAGGCAAGCGCATGACTGGTCATCTAGGCGATGTAAAACGTACCGTGCAAAATCTGGAAGTGGTGCGCGTGGATGTTGAGCGCAGCCTGCTGCTGATTAAAGGCGCGGTGCCTGGCTCCAAAGGTGGTGACGTGATTGTGCGCCCAGCCGTTAAAGCCGCGAAAGCAGGTGCAAAATGAAACTGAAACTGGTTGATAAGAATGGCAAGGCGAGCAAGACTGGCATGGAAGTGTCGGATGTTACCTTTGGCCGCGAATTCAATGAGGCGCTGGTGCATCAGGTGGTGGTGGCTTATATGGCTAACGCCCGTACCGGTACTCGCAAGCAAAAAGACCGTGAAGAAGTGCACCACAGTACGAAAAAACCTTATAACCAAAAAGGTACCGGTCGTGCGCGTGCCGGTATGACTTCCAGCCCGATCTGGCGTGGAGGCGGTCGTACATTCCCGAATTCCCCGGATGAGAATTTCAGTCAAAAGCTCAATAAAAAGATGTACCGCGCTGGTATGCAGTCCATCTTGTCTGAGTTGGTGCGTCAAGACCGATTGTCAGTGGTAGAGGAGTTCGCCATTGAAGCGCCTAAAACCAAGCTGATGGCGGCAAAGATCAAGGCGATGGGTTGCACCGAAGGTGTGCTGGTGGTGACCGATGGTTTTGATGAGAACTTGTTCTTATCCGCGCGCAACTTGCCGCATGTGATGGTGCTTGAGGCGCAACACGCTGATCCGGTCAGTTTGGTGCGTTTCCCACGCGTGATCGCCACTAAAAATGCTGTTAAAAAACTTGAGGAGATGCTGGCATGAGTACAACCTCAATCAGTCAAGAGCGTTTGCTACAAGTGATACTGGCACCTCAAATCACTGAGAAGGCCACGCGCCTGGCAGACAATAATCAACAAATCGCATTCAAGGTTCGTACCGATGCTACCAAGTTGGAAATCAAGGCGGCGGTGGAATTGCTGTTCAAGGTGGAAGTGAATGCGGTCAGCGTGATCAATGTCATGGGCAAGGCCAAGCGCTTTGGCCGTGCGATGGGATCACGCAAGGACTGGAAGAAGGCGTATGTGAGCCTGAAGCCAGGTCAAGAAATCAACTTCGCGGCTGGCGAATAAGGAGAATACGATGGCATTGGTTAAAGTCAAGCCGACGTCCCCTGGTCGTCGCGCAGTAATAAAAGTGGTAAACCCTGATTTGTACAAGGGTAAGCCTTACGCGCCTTTGTTGGAAAGCCAAAGCAAGAATGCCGGCCGTAACAACAGTGGCCGTATCACTATCCGTCACCAAGGCGGCGGTCACAAGCAGCATTACCGTGTGGTGGACTTCCGTCGCAATAAAGACGGCATTCCGGCTACC
>JANYIK010000043.1 GCA_025362115.1 Methylophilaceae bacterium | reverse complement strand
CTTCGACTAACGCACCTATTGAGTATTTTGACGAGCCAGCAAATATAGACGGTGTGCAGTATTGGGATGGCGGATTAACTGGCTATAACAATCCAGTATTGGCTGCAACTACTGAAGCTATAGCCGAAGGGTGGGCGAGGGGCCAGTTAGCAGTGCTGAGTATAGGTACTGGTAATACCATGTTGCCGCTGGGTGGAAAAACCGAATCACCCGTACTCATCAAACAGAAACAAATTTCTTCTCTCACAAATGATCTGCAGAAAATTTCGACTACTATTCTCGCTGATCCGCCCGATGCACACTCATTTCTAGCGCACGTTATGTTAGGAGGGGCATTGCCCGCTAACTCCCAAGAATGTCCGGTTGGTACTAATGTCATCAGGTTGAATCCGTTGATTCAGCCTGATGGCGATTCCGTAAATGGGTGGAAATTTCCGGACGGTTTTGATGCGTCAAAATTTGATCGTCTGGTGAAACTTGATATGGCAGCCGTTAAGCAAGATGACGTTGATTTAATAGTGTCTTTTTGTGATTTGTGGATGAAAGATAAAATCCATAACCAACCAATAAGGGCTGGCAAGGACTTTACGTGCGAGATTGGGTTCTCGAAATTTTTAGAAGCAGTTGCAGCTTGGAATTTGATGTAATTGGTTTTAAAAATGCCGTGGCGCGGGTTTTTTGAAGCCACCGACTTTGGGTTTGACCTCGCCCAGCCGAGTTTTGCCTTGTGATTGGCCTTGCGGTTGAAAACTGGACACCAGATGTTTCTTCCCGCTGCCGATCAAATCTGCTCTACCCATTATTTTTAGCGCCTCGCGCAGCAGCGGCCAGTTGGACGGGTCGTGGTAGCGCAAAAAGGTTTTGTGCGGCTTGCGTTTGTTAGCTTTTCTAATTCATCCGTGTAATTTAATTATGTATGTGTTAAATTGCACGGATGAATACTCATTCTCGTGCTGCGCAGCAGCAGTTGTCACTGTTGTTGCGGCAGTTTCCTGCTGTTGTGTTGATTGGCTCGCGTCAGGCGGGCAAGACGACGCTCGCCCAACTGGAGTTGCAATCGCGTGCTGAAAGCGCCCTGTATCTTGATTTGGAGCTCCCCTCTGCGCAGCGCCAGTTAGACGACCCGGAAGCATTTTTGCTGGCGCAGAAAAACCGCTTGGTGATTTTGGATGAGGTGCAGCGTATCCCTGAGTTGTTTGCTGTATTGCGTGGGGTTATTGATGTGCGGCGGCGTGAAGGTGAGCCCGCAGGCCAATTTTTATTGCTGGGGTCGGCTTCTGGCGCATTGCTGCAACAAGCCAGCGAGAGTTTGGCGGGGCGTGTTGCCACGCTGGAGCTAACCCCGTTTCAGGCGCGCGAATTGTTTTTGCCCACAGCCTCCAGCGCGCAAATCAATGCCTTGTGGGTGCGCGGCGGGTTTCCGCTTTCCTGGTTGCCTGATGACGCTGCCGCCAGTATGCGCTGGCGCGAGGCGTTTATTACGACTTATCTGGAGCGCGACATTCCGGCCTTGGGGCCGCGCATTCCCGCCATAACGCTGCGTCGGTTGTGGATGATGCTGGCGCATGTGCAAGGCCAGTTGCTGAATCAATCGCAGTTGGCGGCTTCTCTCGCGGTGACCGGACAGACGGTAGCACGGTATATTGATCTGCTGTGTGATCTGATGCTGGTGCGGCGTTTGCCCGCCTGGCATGGCAACGTGGGCAAGCGCCTGGTGCGTGCGCCCAAGGTGTATGTGCGCGACAGTGGTTTGGTGCATGCCTTGCTCGGATTACCTGACCTGGAGAACATTTTGGCGCACCCGGTGGCGGGAGCAAGCTGGGAAGGTTTTGTGATCGAGCAGCTATTGAGCGCGATGCCTGGTATGGAGGCTAGCTTTTATCGTACTTCGCACGGTGCCGAGGCGAACGTGGTGCTCACCATGAAAAATGGCGAAACTTGGGTGGTGGAAATCAAGCGCTCATCCGCACCTACGGTTTCCAAGGGGTTTCATCTTGCGGCTGTGGATGTGGGCGCTACGCGAAAATTGCTTATTGCGCCGGTGGAGAACACCTACAAAATACGCGACGATATTGAAGTGATGAGCCCGCTGGCGGCGGTGTATTTGCTGGCAGGGACGGCGTAGAGAGCAAAATCAGGAATTATTTGCCCGCGTAGTGCCGTGGCGTAGGCTTTTTGAAGCCGCTCGCGCTTACTTTGACTTCGCCTAAACGGCGTTTATTAGATGGCAAACCCGTGCCAGCGGGTTGAAAATTAGGCACTAAATGTTTTTTACCATTGCCAATCAAATCCGCACGTCCCATTTCTTTCAGCGCTTCTCTGAGCAGAGGCCAGTTATTGGGGTCGTGGTAACGAATAAAGGCTTTATGCAGCCTGCGTTTGCCGCCCGCTTTGGGTATCGCCACATCTTCGCTGGATTTGGTGACCTTGCGCAACGGGTTTTTGCCGCTGTGATACATGGCGGTGGCCATCGCCATCGGTGTGGGGGTGAAAGTTTGCACTTGATCCAGACGGAATTTATTGGCTTTGAGCCACAACGCTAAGTTCAGCATGTCTTCATCCGTCGTTCCCGGATGCGCGGCGATGAAGTAGGGGATGAGATATTGCTCCTTACCCGCCTCTTTGCTGAATCGCTCGAACATTTCCTTGAATTTATCATACGAGCCCATGCCGGGCTTCATCATCTTCGATAGCACGTTTTCTTCGGAATGTTCTGGCGCAATTTTCAAATAGCCGCCGACGTGATGTTGCACTAACTCCTTCACGTATTCTGGCGAAGTGACGGCGAGGTCGTAGCGTAAGCCTGAACCAATGAGTATCTTTTTCACCCCTGGCAACGCTCGCGCACGGCGATACAAGCCAATCAGCGCGGTATGGTCAGTATTGAGATTCTCGCAAATAACGGGGTAGACACAAGATAGTTTGCGGCAGGCTTTTTCGATTTTCTCGCTCTTGCAGGCCATGCGGTACATATTGGCAGTAGGGCCGCCGAGATCGGATACTACGCCGGTAAAACCTTCGACCTTGTCACGGATTTCTTCGATCTCGCGGATGATGGAATCTTCCGAGCGGCTTTGGATGATGCGGCCTTCGTGTTCGGTGATGGAACAGAAAGTACAGCCGCCAAAACAGCCGCGCATGATGTTAACCGAGAAACGGATCATCTCCCACGCAGGTAGCTTGGCTTTGCCATAGCTGGGGTGTGGTGCCCGTGCGTAGGGCAGGTCATACACCAAGTCCATCTCTTTGGTGGTGAGCGGGATTGGCGGTGGGTTCAGCCACACGTCGCGGTTGCCATGGCGCTGTACCAAGGCGCGCGCGTTGCCAGGGTTGGATTCAAGATGCAGCACGCGCGAGGCATGGGCGTAGAGCACGGGGTCGTTTGCGACTTCTTCATAAGAGGGAAGACGGACTACTTGATGGGCACGGTCAGTTTTGGGTTTGCGGATAATTTGGATGACGTTGCTGTCTTTAGCTGTGGCATCCGCAGCGGTGGAGGCGCAGGATTGTCCAGTTTTTTCCATCGCCGGTTCCATGGCGTAAGGATCAACTGGCGTATCAATCTGCCCCGGCCTATCCATGCTGGTGGAAGCGACCTCCAACCAACCTTCCGGCACGCTCTTACGCATAAAAGCCGTACCGCGGATGTCATTCATGTCTTGAATTATTTCACCTTTGGCGATGCGGTGTGTCAGCTCAACTAATGCACGTTCGGCGTTGCCGTAGAGCAGGATGTCAGCTTTGGTATCCACCAGTACCGAGCGCCGTACTTTGTCTGACCAATAGTCGTAATGTGCGATGCGGCGTAGTGATGCCTCGATGCTGCCGATGACCAGCGGCACATCGGGATAGGCTTCCTTGCAACGTTGCGAATACACTAGCACGGCGCGATCCGGGCGTTTGCCTGCAATACCTTCCGGCGTGTAAGCATCGTCTGAACGTATCTTGCGGTCTGCGGTATAGCGGTTCACCAGCGAATCCATATTGCCCGCCGTCACGCCGAAATACAGGTTGGGTCTACCAAGTTGCCGGAACGGATCGGCAGATTGCCAATCCGGCTGCGAGATGATGCCTACACGAAATCCCTGTGCTTCCAGCAAACGTCCAACCAATGCCATACCAAAGCTGGGGTGGTCTATGTAGGCGTCGCCGGTGACCAGAATCACATCGCATGAATCCCAGCCGAGTTCATCCATCTCGGCTCGCGACATGGGTAAAAATGGCGCGGTGCCAAAGCGTTTAGCCCAATACGGGCGATAGGCGTGAAGTGGGGTAGTCATTTGCATAAGCGTGCCATTTTACTCTGCTTGCACCAAAAACGTGCCAACTACGCAAATTGCAGCAGTATTACAAAAGAAACGCAATTGAATATTGTGATAAACGGCTGTTGTGATTTAGAGTAGAATTTTCAGCGTTAACCTCAACTTTGACGTCTGCTATCCCTTATGTCTTCTACGCCAGACACGCTCGCTACCAACACCGAAGCTGCGTTATTTGCACGCTGCGTAGCCTTGCTTTATGAACATGCTAAAATGTCTATTATCTCGGGCTTGGGGGTGGCGCTGGTATTTGTTACGCTGATGTGGTCAGTGTTTCCAGCGGTGCAGTTGTTGTCTTGGATGTGCGCCATGCTGGCGGTGAGTGGTGTACGTTTTTGGTCTGTCCGCGTTTATTATCGCGTCAAGCCGGAGGTGGCTGACGCACGGCGTTGGTTAAACCGATTCATCGTCGGTGCAACATTGGCGGGAGCTATTTGGGGTTCGGCTGGGCTGTTGTTCATGCCGGAGAGCCACCCTCTGTATCAGTCTTTCACCATGATCATGCTGTGCGGTATTTCTGCTGCGGCAGCCACTACTTACGCAAGTTCGTTGCGGGCGTATCGTGCGTTTTTACTGCCCACGTTGCTGCCGGTGACGGTGTCAATGTTTTCGCGTGGCGATCCTGGGCATATGTCTTTGGGGTTGGTGATTGGCTTTTATATATTCATGATGAGCCGGCATGCGGTGGTCCTGGTGCATCATGTGGTGGTTGAATCCATGCGTCAGAGCCTGCGTATTGCTGATTTGCTGGAATTGAACGAGAGCATCGTCAACCATACTGATTCCGGCATTACGGTGTATGACGAGGCAGGTCGCTGCTTGCTGATGAACGAGGCTGCTGGCCATATTCTCAATACGCCAGTAGCACAGGCGCAACAACATAGCTATCGCACCAATACCAGTTGGCAGGAATATGGCCTGCCAGAGCTGGCAGACAGGGTAATGAGAACCGGAGTGTCGCAAGTTTTTGAATCCCCCATGCATACCATTTACGGTTGGGATATGTGGGTGGTAGCGCAATTGCGTCGTATAGAAAAAGGCGGGCAATCTTTACTGCTGATTATTTTTAACGATATTTCTACACGCAGAAACGCCGAAACTGCGCTCAAGCAAGCCAAAGAAAGCGCAGAGGAAACCGCGCGCCTCAAAAGTCAGTTTCTTGCCAATATGTCGCACGAGATACGTACCCCCATGAACGCTGTGATAGGCATGAGTTACCTAGGGCTTGAAGAGACCTCTATGCCCAAGCTCAAGGAGTATCTACACAGGATTCACACGGCAGGCGTTGCTTTGCTCGACATCATCAATGACATATTGGATTTTTCAAAAATAGAAGCGGGCAAGTTGCACGTAGAGCAACGGCTTTTTCATTTGCACCAGGTATTGCATGAGGTGGAGACGATGACCGCCATTTCAGCCGATGCCAAAGGCTTGCCTTTGCGTTTTCATGTGAGCGGCCACGTGCCTAACGACTTGGTTGGCGACAGTACGCGTCTGCGTCAGGTGTTGATCAATTTAGTGAGTAATGCCATCAAATTTACAGAAAGCGGAAGCGTAGAAGTCAGCGTCGAAAAACTGACAGAAACCGATGGCACTGTTGATCTGGAGTGCTGTGTGCGTGATACCGGCATTGGCCTTAGCGCAGAGCAGCAACAGCGTTTGTTTAAGCCGTTCACTCAGGCGGATAACTCGGTCACGCGCAAATACGGCGGCACGGGTTTGGGGCTGTCTATCTGTAAAGATCTGGTGGAGCTGATGGGCGGAAAAATTGATGTGATGAGCGCTCCGGGTCAAGGCAGTACGTTTACATTTAGCGTGCATTTGTTGCTGCCCACAGATATAGACTTGGCAAAGCCTGCCAAGGAAGTGGCGCAAAATCTGAGCGGCATGCGTGTGTTGCTGGTAGAGGATAACCAAGTCAATCAGCTGGTGGCAAAAACGCTGCTCAGCCGTGCCGGGATTGACGTGACCGTGGCCAACGACGGTAGGCAGGCGGTAGAAATACTGGCGCTAGCGCATGTCTTTGATGTGGTGTTGATGGATATTCAAATGCCCAATATGGATGGGCTGGAGGCTACGCAGGTGATACGGCGTGAGCTGAAGCTCAACTTGCCCATCGTGGCGTTGACCGCGCACGCCATCGAAGAAGAGCGTCAGCGCTGCTATGATGCTGGTATGGATGGTCACATCACCAAACCTATCAATCCACAAGAACTGTTCGAAACCATAGGGCAGTTTTACCAGCAAGTCACTTAATTGGCTGCCTACTACCGACTACCTACAGGTAATGTGCTGGCGCTCGCCGCTGATCAAGAATTTCCCCCTTTAGAGCACACACTCCAACAGCCCAATGGTTTGCTGGCGATTGGCGGTGAGCTGAGTACAGAGCGTTTGCTGCAAGGTTATAGCCAAGGCATTTTTCCTTGGTTTAGCGAGGGCGATCCTGTCATGTGGTGGAGTCCGGATCCGCGCATGGTGCTGTTTCCCGCCGAGCTTAAAATCTCAAAGTCGCTGCAAAAGCGCTTGAAACACGC
>JANYIK010000034.1 GCA_025362115.1 Methylophilaceae bacterium | reverse complement strand
CGTAACCGAATACAATAGAGGCCTATGTTACAGAGCCAAGCCTATCTTGTTAACGGACGTTTTGAAGGTGTGCTGACACCTTTTGACCGCGGTTTCGCCTATGGTGATGGCGTGTTCCGCACCTTGGTTTTGCAGCTTGGTGTACCTCACTGTTGGCTGCACCACTATCGTAAGCTAGAAGAAGATTGCAACGCGTTGCGTATCGTCTGCCCGGCGCAGGAAACTTTGCGTGGTGATATTGCTAGCTTGGTGCAAGAGACCGATGAGCATATGCAGGCGGTTATCAAAATCATCATCACGCGTGGTGAGAGCGCTAGAGGCTACGCCTTACCGCCACTGGCACAACCCACACGCATCGTTGCTAAAACACCAATGCCGCAATATCCTGAAGCCAACTTTGATCAAGGTATTACGCTACATTTGTGTCAGACACGCCTAGCGCGGCAACCCAAACTGGCTGGGGTGAAGCATCTCAATCGCTTAGAAAACGTATTGGCGCGTATGGAGTGGGTAGACCCGCAAATTACCGATGGCTTGATGCTAGATGAGGGTGGCGATGTCATTGAGTGCATCAGTGGCAATGTGTTTGCCCGATATGGCGATCAGCTGACAACGCCGGATTTAAGCCAGTGCGGGGTCGCAGGCGTGACGCGCGCGCGCATTATGGGATTGGCTTCTATCCTGGGCTACGATTTGGAAGTACGCCATCTTCGATTATCAGAACTCATGGATGCCGACGAAGTCATTGTTTGCAACAGCCTTTACGGCGCATGGCAAGTGCGGCATCTAGCCAATCACACGTGGCAGCCCGGTGTATTGGCCGCCAAATTAAGAGAGCGCTTGCGCCAAGATGACACGGTTTCTGCTTAAGCTTATATTTTTGGCTATATTCTTGGGAGCGGGAGCTGCCGCATGGTTATGGCATTACACTTGGACTCCGCTTAACTTTGAGGAATCGCCGCACACTCTCGTGGTGAAATCCGGCAGCAATGTACGCTCGGTAGCGCATCAATTGGTGACAGAAAATGTATTAAGTGAACCGTGGAGTTTCTTTTTGATGGCGCGACTATCTGGGCGCGCATCTGAACTCAAAGCGGGCAACTACGTGCTGAATTCTGGCATGACCCCTTACAATATGTTTGAAGCCATGACCAACGGCAGCGATTCCACGCAATCAGGTATTACTTTCATTGAGGGCTGGACATTCCACGAGATGCGCGAAGAGATTAATCGCACCGAAGGCATAGAGCACGTGAGCATGGCTATGACAGATGCTGAAATACTTAGCCGCATTGGAGCGACCGAAAAGTACCCTGAAGGTTTGTTTTTCCCCGACACCTATTACTTTTCAGAAAGCACCAGCGATATTGATATTCTGCAACGCGCTTACCAAGCCATGCAAAGCAAACTGGCGGAAGCATGGGAAGTGCGTGCCGATAATTTACTCTATGCCAATCCCTACCAGGCGCTGATTATGGCCTCTATCGTCGAGAAAGAGACCGGTAAGGGATCGGAGCGCCCTGTGATTGCAAAAGTGTTCTTAAATCGCCTTAAAATCGGTATGCGCCTGCAAACAGATCCCACTGTCATCTACGGAATGGGTGAGCATTTCAAGGGGAATATCCGCAAGCAAGATTTACTTAAAGACACGCCCTATAACACCTACACGCGGAATGGCCTGCCGCCCACGCCTATCGCTATGCCGGGCTTGGCTGCGATTGAAGCGGCGTTGCACCCTGATAATACGGCAAATTATCTTTATTTTGTAGGTAAGGGCGACGGCAGTCATGCCTTTTCTTCCAGTTTAGAAGAGCATAATCGCGCCGTGGCGCGCTATCAGTTGGGGAAACACTAATGACCGGAAAGCTCATCACTCTGGAAGGCGTGGATGGCGCGGGTAAAAGCACCCATATTCCGCTGATTGCCGATTTGCTTCGTGGCAAAAATGTAGAGGTCATTTTGACACGCGAGCCAGGTGGCACAGCCTTGGGTGAGAAGCTGCGCGAATTATTGCTGCACGAAACCATGAACGCAGAAACCGAAACTTTGCTGATGTTTGCCGCGCGGCGCGAGCATATAGAACAAGTGATACAGCCCGCGTTGACGCGAGGCGCTTGGGT
>JANYIK010000016.1 GCA_025362115.1 Methylophilaceae bacterium | reverse complement strand
GCAGGCAAAATAGACGAAGACTTGCTGGATATTTCTTTTGGCGGATAGTTTGTCATTCTCGTGTAGACGGGAATCCAGTCAAGCATCAACGGAGTGATATGAATCGTGTCGTCATTAATTATTTGAACTGGATTCTGGCCTACGCCAGAATGACTGCAAAGCATGCTTTGCACCGCCGGAGCCGGATTGGGATGCAGCCCAATCCGTGGGGCGCGGAGCGGGGCATAGGGATAGCGTAGCCGCGCAACTCAACCAAGACCTCGCACGCTTCCAACACTGGTACAACCACATCCGACCGCACCAAAACCTGAACGGGCAAACGCCAGACGAAGCATGGAACAGCATCAACCCCTATAAAACACCGCCTGACAAAGAACACTGGTTTGCGGCATGGGATGGACTGCTGACAGGAATCGAACTGCGATGACGGGTAGCAAAGCAAAACAAGCCACACCGGCAACGACCTGTCCGTGGAAAAGTGCGCCAAAGAACGAAAGTGATTAGGCAATTGATACTTGTCAACCTCAAAACTTGGCATTAGCAACCGGAATAACAGACGAATGACAGTAAAAGCTAATCTCGACAGAGAGGAAAAAGCGAAAAAATGACTAAGTTGACATACAACACCGGGCAGCGGACACGCGGACGGGACAGCGGCTTCCTCAAAGCCACCGGCTGGGTCGCCCCCACGGACGGCATCCTCATCCTCGACCATGACCTTACCGGCAGTGTAGAAAAAGGCAGTGAACTCTTCCAAAGCGGCGAACGCGGTCTTTTAAGCTGCTTTGGAGTCACCCAGTCAGGCCGCGTGCAACTCTTCCCGGAGAATCTGGCGCAAAGCATTCACCGTCACGGGCATCTCGTCTTTCGCCAACGCCGTAGCCAAAGTCTCGTTAATCAATGTCTGATAACCTTTGCCGGCTTGTTCCGCTCGCCGCCTGAATTCCTCTACCACACTGTCATCCAAATAAATCGTAATACGGGTTTTACCTGCGGCGCTTACCACCGCACCGCGCTTGGCATGGGTCATATCGTACTCAGTTTTCATAACATTTTCTCTCATAGGGCGTGGCTAAACGCGCAGAAATCAAACGGATGGACACGCCACGTTGCGCCCAACACACTGCAATCACACGGCCTAGCGCATCTGTTCCCACGGTTAAAAACCGGACTTCACCTACAGTGCCCGTATCTTCAAGTGTCAACGCTAAATCGTCATAAAAAACCGCCTCAATCTCAGCAAACGAAACCCTGTGTTTGCGTAGATTCACAATCGCTTTCTTCGAGTCAAATTCAAAATCCATTCTCGGAATATACATATAAAGTATGTATGTTGCAACGATCTTGTTTCACAACCGGGAAAGACTACCTCACGCATGAACAAGCCTGGATTGCTCGATGGCAGGGCAGAGTGGCGAATGATGACGGGACTTCGCTCAACCAGTTTATCGTGATGGCGATTGCAGAAAAGCTATCGGCTATTAAAACGGCTGACTACTTTAGTGATCGTGCCAAGCGTGGGTGTGAAGCTGTCTTTATCTCTCTCAAAAATTGCATCTTCGATTTGACCACAGGCAGGGAGTCATTTCGTCGCCTACCGATTTACACCAACCGGATTTCCAAATGCTTGCCGCAAGCCTCGGCGTATTTACGCAAAGTGGCCACGGAGGGCGAATGCTTCGCGCTGGCCAGAGAGGTAAACAGCCGTGAAACGGCGGGTGGCTTGGTGCCCATACGTTCGGCAATTTGCGCTTGGGTCAAGCCGGAGGCATTACGCGCCTCCAGCAATGCATCCAGCAGCACCAGCTCTTCGCGCTCCAAATGCGCCATTTCCTCATTAAAACCGGGTTCAGCCTTCCAGCCCGCCATCATGTCATCGTGCGACATCGTAGCGGGTTCATCCACCTTCAAAGATTTAATAACTTTAGCCATTCAAAACCTCCTTTTTACGACCTCTTGCAATTTCAAGTTCACGCACCGGGGTGGTTTGCGTCTTCTTGATAAAACTATGCAAAACAATAATACGGCGCTCCACTGCAACACAGTAAAACACCCGCGCAATGCCCTCGGTACCCTTAATTCGCAGTTCAAACAAACCATCGCCCATCGCACGAGTATGCGGCATCCCCAAATTAGCGCCAAATCGCTTCATGCGCTCGGTGTAGGCGGCGTACTTCACGCGCGTCGTCATGGGCAAGGCCGCAACCTCCACACGCACCGATTCGCTGAAATAGGTAATTTGATACATGAAGAAATATTAACAATTATGTTCATATCAGGCAAGGGATTTGTGCGTAAGCCTAGTAAGGTGGGCAACTTGTTGCTCACCTTACCAGGCTAGAACGATAACGTATTTTGAAAATCCCCGTCTTTACCGATGACCCCGGCTGGCATGGCAAGCGTTTAAGCACCGCCTTTGCCAAGCGTGGGTGTGAAGCTGTCTTTATCTCTCTCAAAAATTGCATCTTCGATTTGACCGCAGGCCAAGCGGGGGTTGCCATTCCTGGCTTTACGCAACTTCCCCAGGCCGTGTTTGTGCGCGGCGTTCCGGGCGGTACGGTGCAGCAGGTGATTGCGCGGCTGGATATTCTGCACGCGCTTAAATTGCTGAGTATTAGGGTCTATAACGATGGCCGCGCCATTGAGCGTACGGTAGATAAGGCCATGACCAGTTTTTTGTTACATCAGCATGGCATCGCTACGCCCGCCACTTGGGTGTGCGAATCACGGCAGCAGGCGGAATCCATCTTGCAGCGCGTAACTATTTTTTATGGAAAACCCAGGCTCGTCATCAAGCCACTGTTTGGTTCGCAAGGCTTGGGGGTGCGTATGCTGGAGCGCGATAAACCTTTCCCGGTGCCAATGGAGCAGCATGTGGAAGGGGTGTATTACCTGCAATCGTTTGTGGATAGCGGAGATGGGAATTCACACGATTACCGCGTGTTTATTATTGCTGACCAGGTGGTAGCGGTGATGCGGCGCAGCGGTGTGAGTTGGGTAAATAATGTGGCGTTGGGTGGGCGCTGTGAGTTGGCACATGACGATGAGATTGCGGCGTTGGCACTTGCTGCCGCCAAAGTGATGGAGATCAATTACTGCGGCGTGGATGTGATTCGTAGCGTGGAGGGGCGCTGTTATGTGTTGGAGGTGAATAGCATCCCCGCGTGGAAAGGTTTGCAGTCGGTGGTCGAGGCCGATATTGCCCAACTTTTGGTTGATGATTTTTTGAGGGAATAAAATGTATGACTAGTTTCAAGCACACTTCGATACGTTTTTCGTTCGCCCCCGTATCAAGTACGGGGCAGGCTCTGAGTGCCGCGTACAACGCGGTGGATCGAAGGGTGAGCGAAAAACTACTCAGTGCGAACGGGTAGGTTAATGAATAACATTGCGCTAGCTTTTGAGGCCGCGTGCATAGCCGAATTGCAGGCGATCAAACCCGGCAATGTGCATGTGTTTGCCGATGGGCATGGCATGGTAATTGCGGATTTTGCGGCCAGCGCCAAGGCCGCTGCCGAGGTTATTGCGCTGCCAGAGTTGAGCGTGGGGCAGCGTATCAAGCGTGCGGTTGAGGCCACTTGGGCGGCGGTGGATTGCAATACCAATCTGGGCATCGTGTTGCTGGCTGCCCCTTTGATTGATGCCGCAGTGAAGGAAAAGCCGTTAGTTGATGTGTTGGCAGGTTTGACGCAAGGTGACGCGGCTGAGGCGTTTGCGGCGATAGCCAAAGCTAACCCCGCTGGTTTGGGTGATAGCGCGCTATATGATGTAAAAACCTCCCCGCAGGGTACGCTGCTGCAAGCTATGTGTGAAGCAGCTCCGCGCGACAAGATCGCCTATCAGTACGCGAATGATTACGCTGATGTGCTGGAATTTGGTGTTCCTTTGTATCGTCAGGCTTTAAGCCGTTGGCAAAATTCAGCATGGGCAACCACGGCAGTGTATTTGGCATTTTTGGCGCAATTTCCGGATTCGCACGTCGTGCGTAAATATGGTTTGTCTGTGGCTGAGGACGTGCAAAAACAGGCGGTAGCGCATCGTGCCGCCTTACTTTGCCGCGACAACCCTAAAACCTATTTAGGCGAATTATTACGTTTTGATCAAGCGTTGAAAAATCAACACATTAACCCCGGCACCAGCGCTGACTTGACTGTAGCCACTTTGCTGGTTGAAAGTCTTGAACTGACGTAATTTTTACTTGACGCGCCTACCGGATTACTCTTTAATCAAACTATAATAAAAGCAGGGTAATTGCGATCGGAATTATTCATAATCGGAGGTTCAGAATGGCACAAGAACGAAGGGGTGGAGCAAAAAAACACAATGTGTACGGTGGCATGACCAATGCCACAAAGCAGCGTCACGTTAAAGCGGCGGACGGGTTTGTCCCCAATGCCAGCCTGTTTAGTCGGCTAGGTGGGGAAGCTGCGGTTTCGGCTGCGGTAAAACTATTTAACGAGAAGGTAGCTAATGACGCGCGCATCAAGCAGTTTTTTACTAATAAGGTTACACAGTTTGACCAAGAGGTGGAATTCATCTCGGTGTTGCTGGGCAAGGCCAACACAAAGAAAATAGAAATGCGCATTACTTCGAAGCTGGCCGATCTTGGTGTTACCCACGCGCATTTTGATGCCATGTTGGAATCGGTACAATCGGTACTCAAGGCACAAAATATAACCTCAGATTTGGCAGTGGAAGTTACGCAGATGATCGAAGGTGCGCGCAGAAACGTAACGAAGTAGAAGGCAAGTGTAATTAACCAAAAATGTGTCGTTCTGACGCAATGATAATGAAGAGGAAAATAAAATGGCCGTAATTGACCGTGTATTGGTGGGAGAAGCGCTAGTAATTGATAACCGTCCCGATGGCAGTGGTTTGGATTTGCTGAATGTGGCGCATATTGATTTGCTCATGGGGCCGCGCGGTTCAGCGGCGGAAGACGCTTTCTGCCGTACCTTGACCGATCAAAAAGAAGGTGTGAACGGCCTTTTGGCTGTAGTGGCACCTAATATGATGGCTAAGCCATCAACTGTGATGTTCAACAAGGTCACCATCAAGAATGGCCGTCAAGCCGTGCAAATGTTCGGCCCTGCACAGCGTGGGGTGGCGATGGCGGTGATGGATTGCGTAGCTGACGGCACCATTCCTTTGGCGGAAGCTGATGACGTGTTTATCTGCGTGGGTGTGTTTATTGACCACAAAGCGGATATTGACGAACGCATTCAAGACTGGAACTATCAAGCCACCAAACAAGCGATCAAGAGCGCTGTGGCGCGTGAGCCTAAGGCGGCAGATGTGGTGAAAGCTTACAAGACCTCTTCACATCCGTTCGCGGCTAAGTAGTCTGTAAAGCAGCAAGTTCTGCTGGGGTGATACGCCCATCGTGCAGTGCGCTTGCCACCAATGCGCCAGCAAGCTTCTTGCTGGCGAGGGCGCGTAAATCAGCGATATTGCGCGTTCCTCCGGCAGCGTAAACACTCCTGTCGCCCGCTTGTTTTTTTAGTGTTTCAAGTCGATCTAAATCCAATCCTTCATAACTTCCAACCTTGGCTAAGGTCATCACAATCAAGCGCTCTGGCCATTGTTCACGCTGTTCAAGCAATGCGGCATTACCCATAAATCCTGTCTTGTCGAAATCTAGCGACAATATCGCTTTGTTTTCTATCGCTTGCAGCGCCTGATATTGCTCGAAACTTGTCATATTTTCGCTGCCAATCACACCCGTTAAACCCAATTGCTGAAGCGTTTGCAGTTGGTTTACTTGCTTCACGCCCGCATCTACCCAAAAGTTTATTTTAGGAAATTGTTGCTGCAACTGGCGGATGGTAACCATGTTGTCACCCAAGCCCATAATGGCATCTAGGTCGGCGATGTAAAAGGTATTGAAGGGATATAATCCTAGTAGTGCTTCTGTGATAAAAAACGGATTAGCAGAGTTACACAAGCTGGAAATGACAGGGCGATAATGCTGCCGCTCGCCAGCTTTCGCGCGTACCACTACACCACCCAAAATATCGATGACCGGAATGACACAAAAATTGTTGGTGTTGGAATTCATCACTGGCGGCGGATTATACAATGCGCCGCTGCCCGATTCTTTGGCGGCTGAGGGCGATTTGATGTTGCAAGCCTTGCTGGCGGATTTGAGTGAGATTCCACATCTGCAACTCAGCACCACACGCGATGCCCGTTTGCCGTCGCTTTCAATAGATTCTATTGCCGTTCGAGAAGACGTTTGGCCGATTTGGCAACACGCTATAGACCATGCTGATTGGGTGTGGCCCATCGCGCCCGAAACCGACGGGGTGCTGGAGAAAATCAGTCGCATGGTGCCGCCGCACAAGCTCATAGGGAGTACTCCACAAGCCATCCACATTGCCGTCAGCAAGCGCGCTACCTCTGCATGGTTGGCGCAACACAATATTCCTGTCGTTACTACAAGCGCGACCCATGATTCGGGCACTTATGTCGCCAAGCCGGATGATGGTGCAGGCTGTGGCGATACGCGCTTTTTCGATGATTTTTCTAAACTGCAAATTTGGCTGAAAACCCGTCCCAACCACATCGTGCAGCCTTGGCTTGAGGGTACACCTGCCAGCATCTCCATGCTGTGTCGCGAAGGTGTGGCTTATGTGTTGAGCGGTAATCGGCAACTGATAGAACGCGATGCGGAAGGCTTTATCCACTATCGCGGTAGTGTGGTCAACGGCATGCTGGCGCATTGGGATGACTTGGATCACATTGCACAACAAGTGGCGCAGGCATTGCCGGGTTTGGCTGCCTATGTGGGGATAGACGTGATGGTGGATGGCGACAGCATCACCGTGCTGGAAATCAACCCTAGACTGACTACTTCCTATGTCGGTCTGCGGCAGGCAACTGGACTCAATCCGGCCAGGTTAGTGCTGGACGTACTCTATAATGGAATGATGGTGGAACGAATGAAAGTGCAGCGACACGTGGTGGAAATAAAACTCTGATGGTCACTGGCTGGGACATAGGTGGCGCACACCTCAAAGCGGTACGGCTAGATAAGGCTGGCTACAAAGCGGTGCAACTTGCCTGCCCGCTGTGGAAAGGTTTGCAGTATTTGGAGCAAGCCGTTGCCGAGGCACTTGATGTTTTGGGCGGTGCTGACCAGCATGCCATCACCATGACCGGAGAGTTGGCCGATATTTTCCCTAATCGCCATCAGGGCGTGATACAGATTGGCCAGACCATGCGGAAATGCTTACCTGAAAAAGACATCAGGTTTTACAGCGTGGCTGGCTTTGTTATCCCTGATGAGGTTGAAGTCAATACGGCGCAAATCGCCTCCGCCAATTGGTTGGCAAGCGCGCAGTTTGTGGCGAGTAAGCAGGCTAATGGCTTATTCGTAGATGTGGGCAGCACCACGACGGACATCGTTCTGCTGCAAGATGGGCAGGCCAAGCCGCAAGGCTTGAGTGACGCTGAACGGCTGACCAGTGACACCTTGATCTATACTGGTGTGGTGCGCACACCCATCATGGCGGTGGTGCAGCGCGTGCCGTTCAACGGGCAGATGCAACGGGTGGCGGCGGAGCATTTTGCCACGATGGCGGACGTGTATCGCCTCGTTGGTAAACTCCCAACTCAACACGACTTGGCCGAGTCCGCTGACGGCCAAGGAAAATCACAACTGGATTCCGCCCGCCGTCTGACTCGTATGCTGGGGCGAGATGTAGAAAGTGCGCCCATGCTGGCTTGGCAGGCTTTGGCGCATTTTATTGCCAACGCACAGTTGCAGGACTTGATGACGGTGCTTGAGCGCCAAGCGCCAACGACCTTAATTGGAGCAGGCGTAGGGAGATTTTTGGTGCGCGACATGGCACAGCACCTAAAGGTGGCTTACGTGGATTTTGCTGACTTAATCAAGGGCGACAGTGATGCAAGAGATGCCGCTGCCGTGTGCGCTCCCGCTTACGCGGTGGCTTATTTGGCACAAAAATAATATGACAGCGCTTCTCTCAGAACTTCCCTACCAGTCTGATAGTACACCCTTGTTCGCGGCAATCGCCCACAAGCCTTGGGCGATGTGGCTGGATAGCGGTAGACCGCAGTCAAAGTACGGACGCTATGACATCATGGTGGCCGACCCCGTCATCACACTTACCACGCGCGGCGATTTGACCGAAATTTCCACGCCTACCAGTAGCGAAATCTCGCGGCAGAATCCATTCGATCTGGTGCGCGACTATCTGGGGCGGCAACAAAAAAGTGATAACGACTTGCCATTCATGGGTGGCGCGGTGGGGTATTTTGGCTACGATTTGGCACGACGATTAGAAAAACTGCCCAGCATCGCCCAGCATGCAGAAAATCTGCCCGATATGCAGGTGGGCATCTACGACTGGGCGCTAGTGGTGGATCATCAGGAGCGGCGCAGTTTTCTCGCTAGTTATGGCCGTGCGCCTTTGACGCATGAGCATTGGCAGGCGCTGGTGCATTGTTTTACGCAACCTGTGGAGTCAGCCGCTAGCCAATTCAAGGTGCTATCACCAATCATCTCGAATATGTCAGAAAGCCAATATCAATCAGCATTTCAGCGCATACAACGCTACATTGTCGAAGGTGACTGCTATCAGGTCAATCTCGCCCAGCGTTTTTCCGCTCAGGTTGATGGTGACCCGTGGCTGGCTTATCAGAATTTACGTGAGCTAAGTCCAGCGCCATTCTCGGCGTATCTCAACCTGCCAGATGTGCAAATTTTGTGTAATTCCCCTGAGCGTTTTTTGCAGGTACAACATCGCCAGGTACTTACTCAGCCTATCAAAGGCACGCGCGCCACCAGCAGTGATTTGACGCAGGACGCAGCCAATATCCAAGACCTGAAAAACAGCAGCAAGGACCGCGCCGAGAATCTGATGATCGTGGACTTGCTGCGTAACGACATCGGCAAAAATTGTTTACCTGGCAGTGTGAAGGCTGAGCGACTGTTTGAATTGGAAAGCTTTGCCAATGTGCATCATCTGGTTAGTACCGTCACCGGCCAGCTTGCCCCCGGCCATACCGCCACCCACTTACTGCGCGGCTGTTTCCCCGGGGGCTCTATCACCGGTGCCCCCAAGTTGCGTGCGATGCAAATCATAGAAGAACTGGAACCGCATCGGCGCGGGGTATATTGTGGCACCATAGGCTACATCGGTTTCGACGGTAATATGGATACCAACATTGCCATCCGCACTGCGGTGGTGGCACAGGGCAACATCAGCTTCTGCGCCGGTGGCGGCATTGTGGCGGATTCTGTAGGGGCGCAGGAATATCGCGAGACTTGGGATAAGGCTTCTACCATGCTGGAATTGATTAGGAGATTTTCGTGATAGTGGTCAAGTTGGGTGGCAGCCTGCTCGGCTCGGCTGAGTTACCGTTGTGGCTATCTACCATCGCCAGCAACAGCGACGGCCATGTGGTCATCGTACCCGGCGGCGGCGCGTATGCCGATACCGTACGTCAGGTGCAGAAAGTCGCCAAGTTTGATGATGCCATCGCTCACCAATTGGCAGTGCTGGCAATGGATCAATTTGGCTTAACGTTGGCTGCGATAGAGCCGGAATTAGTGACCGCAAGGCACGAGCTGGAAATCGCCGAGCGTAGCTGGCAGCATAGGGGCATGGTGTGGTTGCCTAGCACGATGGTGCTGGCTGAAGAGGACATCCCCAAACGCTGGGATGTCACGTCGGACAGCCTTGCAGCTTGGTTGGCCACGCGCCTCAAAGCTAAATATTTGGTGCTGGTGAAGGCACGGGAAACAGTTCCCCCACTCACCCCTCAGCAGATGGCTGAACAGGGTTTGGTAGATGCGGCATTTCCTGAGTTTTCTCAGCAGACGCATTGCCCGATAACGTGTTTGGGCAAGGGCGATATTAGGCGATTTTCTGCCATTCTTAAAGGCGATGAGGAGTTGATGGCATGAGTAAAGAACAGGTTTATGAAGAGGCCGAAATCAACACCAAACTCGCGACAGAGCTACCGCACTGGGTGTACGAAAACGGCTGGATACGCCGCAAATACAAGACCGGCGGCTGGAAAGCCACATTGATGGTGGTCAACACCGTCGGCCACTTGGCCGAAGCCGCCTGGCATCATCCTGACTTGGCGGTTTCCTACGCTTTCGTGGAGGTGAAATTGGTCACGCACAGCGCTAAAGGTATCACCGATAAAGATTTCACACTGGCTAAAAAGATCGAGGAAGTCATCTGCTGGCAGCCCGGAAAAGAAGGCGGGGCGCTGGAAGGTACGCCGAATGAGGATCAACGCTTTAAGTACATTAAGTACGATTAGCCTGCGCTGATTCCACCCCAAATTTTTTCTAAGCGTTTCACCGACACCGGGAACGGTGTCTTGAGTTCCTGCGCGAATAGCGACACCCGTAGTTCCTCGATCAGCCAGCGGAATTCCAGCAGCGCATCCGGGATGGGTTCGTTCTGCTTGCGCAGCCCGTCCAGTCGCTGCTGGTAACGCGTCCATAGCTGGGCAACCGCTTGGGCGTGGCGGGTATCGCGCTCAATCGCCCCCGAATACTTGTCCAGCCTTAACTTCATCGCCTTGATATAGCGCGGCAGGTGTTGCAGGCGCTCCCACGGGGTTTGGCTGACAAAATGCGGTGGCAGCAACGCTTTCAGTTGTTCTTCAACCTCACGCTTCAACCGCGACAGCGCCCCCGGCAGGCTGTTGAGTTGCGCGGAAAGCATCTGGTATTCCGCTGCTGTTGCTTGCAGCAACCGCGTCGTGGCTTCATTCACGGCAGGCAGCCGCGTTCTGGCTCTCGCTTTAAGCGTCATAAAGTTGGCATTGGTACGCGGCAATGGGTCGTCGTGGATAAAGGAGCGGTCAGCGATGGCGGTCAAAATATCCTCGCGCAGGTCGTCGGGCGACATGACGTTGCGTAAGCCTAGCGCGGTTTGCGTGAACCCCGGTAGGCTTTTTTCCAGTTGCTTCATCTGCTCTCGCAACTCCAGCCGCATCAGGCGACGGGTACCGGCACGGTGCGAGGCCAGCGCCGTATCTTCACGCTCGAACAGGCGGATGGCGACACTATCGCCTTCATCTTCCAGCGCCGGGTAGCCGGTGAGCCGCTGGCCGCCACGGGTGAATTCCAGCTTTTGTGGCAAATCGCCAAAATCCCATTGCTTGAGGCCTTCGCGTTCAATTTCTGGAGATGCCTCGCGGAAGGTGAGTTGCGCCGCTTGCGCGAGCTTGGGTTTCAATGCCTTCCAGTCGCGCCCCGTGGCGAGTTCCTGCCCGGCATCGTCCACTACGCGGAAATTCATCAGCAGATGGGCGGGGGTATTTTTATCCCAGTCTTCGTCGCTGATTTTGAGGCCGGTACGCTTTTCGATATATGCGGCCAGCGCAGTTTGAAGGCTTACCCCCTCACCCCCGCCCCTCACCCCCGCCCCCTCTCCCGCTTGCGGGAGAGGGGGGTTAGCCCCTCCCCCGTAAACGGAGGAGGGGTTGGGGAGAGGGTGATTTTCCAAAAATCCCGTCACAAACTCCGGCACCGGCACGCAGACACGGCGCAAGGTCTTGGGCAACGATTTGATGAGGTGCGCGACCTTTTCGCGGATCATGCCTGCCACCAGCCATTCGCAAGGCGTGGGATCGAGTTGGTTGAGTAAATGTAACGGCAATGTCAGCGTCACGCCGTCTAAAACATGCCCAGGTTCAAAACGATAGTGGAGGGGGAGCTTTATATTG